>DAOMOI010000281.1:0-3706 GCA_035444225.1 Aquamicrobium sp.
GCTTCTGGCCAACGCGCTGTCGGCGACCGAGCTGATCCTGCAACGCGAGCAGCACCTTTCGGCGCTGGACGGGCTGGCGGCGGCGGCGGCGCACGAGCTCGGCACGCCGCTCGCCACCATCACGCTGGTGGCAAAGGAGATGGAGCGCGAGCTTTCCGCCGATTCGCGCTTCGCCGAGGATGTCACGCTGCTGCGCTCGCAGGCGGAACGCTGCCGCGAGATCCTGAAGCGGCTGACCAGCCTGTCGAGCGAGGGCGAGGCGCATCTGGCGCGGCTGCCCTTCACCTCGCTGATCGAGGAGGTGATCGCGCCGCACCGCAATTTCGGCATCGACATCGCAATGGCGCCGGGCGAGCGGCAGGGGCCGGAGCCGGTCGGCCGGCGCAATCCCGGCGTCATCTACGGGCTGGGCAACCTGGTCGAGAACGCGGTCGATTTCGCCCGCGAGCGCGTGACGCTGGAATGGCGCTGGAACGACGCCCGCGTCGAGCTGGTGCTGACCGATGACGGGCCGGGCTATCCGCCGGAGATCATCGACCGCATCGGCGAGCCCTACATGTCGAAGCGCACCGCGCGCGACGGCGGCGGCGGGGGCGGGCTGGGGCTCGGCCTGTTCATCGCCAAGACGCTTCTGGAACGCTCCGGCGCGCAGGTCGCCTTCGGCAATGCCGGCGAGCCGGGCAAGGGCGCGGTCGTCACCGTGTCGTGGCCGCGCCATGCGTTCCTGGCCTCGGCCGGTGGCGGCGAGATCGCCTATTGACGCGGTTCGGCGCTGGAAATTGCGGCAAATTGTCCTAAAAGGGGGAAAGTTCAGCAGGATGAATCCAGGCATGACCGACGAAAAAGCCCTCGACCCCGCCGACATTCTCGGCGACGACCGCTCGCTTCTCCTCGTCGAGGACGACAAGCCGTTCCTGACCCGGCTGGCGCGAGCCATGGAAAGCCGCGGCTTTCAGGTCGAGACCGCCGACAGCGTCGAGGCGGCGCTGGCCAGGGTGAAGGCTGCGGCGCCCGCCTATGCCGTGGTCGACATGCGGCTCGGCGATGGCAACGGCCTCGACGTGGTCGCCGCCATCCGCGACAAGCGCGCCGACGCCCGCACCGTCATCCTCACCGGCTACGGCAACATCGCCACGGCGGTGACGGCGGTGAAGCTCGGCGCGGTCGATTATCTTTCCAAGCCGGCCGATGCCGACGACGTCTTCGCGGCGCTGACCCGCACCGGCGACGACAGGGTCGCGCCGCCGGAAAACCCGATGTCGGCAGACCGCGTGCGCTGGGAGCATATCCAGCGCGTCTACGAGATGTGCGACAGGAACGTCTCGGAAACCGCGCGGCGCCTCAACATGCACCGCCGGACGCTTCAGCGCATCCTCGCCAAGCGCGCCCCGCGCTAGGGCTTTTTCAGCGCGCCCTCATTTCGGCCGGATTCCGGCGAAAGAAAACCCCGCCCTTCCTTTCGGAAGGAGCGGGGTTGTTGCCTGAGAATCGCTTCATAGCATTGTTCTGTGATCGGTCAACAGTCCGTCAACGAATGATGAACAATATCCGGAGAGGGTAAGGCGTAACGCCTCCTTAAAGCGGCCCGATTAGCCTTCAACGCGATTCGGGACTCTTCGGTTCCGACCGGGACGGGATGAAATGGCCAGCCGCAGGCGATCCGCGCGCATAGAACCGACCTTCGACGGCCCCGCCGCAGGCGAGGCCCGCTCCGGCCTGTTCGCGCTGGAGGACGACCGCATCGTGCCGTCCCAGGCGAAGGGCAACCGGGCGAAGGCCGCGCGGCGGCCGGCGGTGGGCGAGGGCGCGCGCAAGGCCAAGGCGTCGTCCGGTCACGGTTCCTCGCGGACTTCGTCGCGCGGACGCAAGCGCGGGAAGGCGCGGCGCGGCGGCGGTGGCGGCTTCTTTTCCTTCATGCGCCGCTCGGTCTACTGGATGATGGTGCTGGGGCTGTGGGTCGGCATCGGCGGCGTCGGCCTCGTCGCCTTCTACGGCGCGCGGATGCCGGCCGCGACCACCTGGGCCGTGCCCGACCGTCCGCCCAACGTCCGCATCGTCGACGTCAACGGCCAGCTCGTCGCCAATCGCGGCATGACCGGCGGCGAGGCCGTCGGCCTGCACGAGATGTCGCCCTTCATCCCGCAGGCGGTGATCGCCATCGAGGACCGCCGCTTCCATTCGCATTTCGGCGTCGATCCGATCGGCCTGAGCCGCGCCATGGTCTCCAACGTCCTCGACCGGCGCGTCAGCCAGGGCGGCTCGACGCTGACGCAGCAGCTCGCCAAGAACCTGTTCCTCAAGCCCGAGCGCACCATCGAGCGCAAGGTGCAGGAGGTGCTGATGGCCTTCTGGCTGGAGCGCAGCTTCACCAAGGACCAGATCATTGAGATGTACCTGAACCGGGTCTATTTCGGCTCCGGCTCCTACGGCGTCGAGGCCGCCTCGCGGCGTTATTTCGGCAAGTCCGCGCGCGACGTGTCGCTGTCGGAGGCCGCCCTTCTCGCCGGCCTGCTCAAGGCGCCGTCGCGGCTGTCGCCGGCGCGCGACCCCAAGGCCGCCGAGGACCGCGCCCGGATCGTGCTCGCCGCCATGCGCGACCAGGGCATGATCGGCGACAGCCAGCTTGCCTCCGCGATCTCGACGCCCGCCGTGCGCGCCGCCGCCTACTGGACCGGCTCGGAGCACTACGTCGCCGACCGGGTGATGGAGGAGCTGCCGCAGCTGGTCGGCGAGGTGCAGGGCGACCTCGTCGTCGAAACCACGGTCGACCTCGTGCTCCAGACCTTCGCCGAAGCTTCCATCCGCAGGCTGATCGACGGCGAGGGCGGCAAGCATAATGTCAGCCAGGGCGCGCTCGTCTCCATCGACGCCTCCGGCGCGGTGCGCGCCATGGTCGGCGGCTACGACTACGCCACCAGCCAGTTCGACCGCGCCTCCGAAGCGCGGCGCCAGCCGGGCTCGGCCTTCAAGCCCTTCGTCTACATGGCGGCGATGGAAAACGGCATGTCGCCCGACACGGTGCTGAACGACGCGCCGATCCGGATCGGCAAATGGACGCCGAAGAACTACAACGACAAATATTACGGCCGGGTCTCGCTGACCACGGCGCTATCGCGGTCGCTGAACTCGGTCGCGGTGCAGCTCGCCCAGGCGGTGGGGCCGGCGGCCGTGGTCGAGACGGCGTGGCGCATGGGCATCGAATCCAACCTCGAGCCCAACCTCTCGATCGCGCTCGGCACGTCGGAGGTGACGCCGCTCGAGCTGACCGCCGCCTATGTGCCCTTCGCCAATGGCGGCTTCCGGCCCGACATCCATTTCGTCAAGCGCATCCGGAACGCGAAGGGCGAGGTGCTCTATCAGCACAGCGGCGCGCCCGGCCCGCGCATCGCCCGCGCCGAGGTCATCGGCGCCATGAACGCGATGATGGCGCAGACGATCTCGGACGGCACGGCGCGCCGCGCCGCCTTCGGCTGGCCCGCGGCCGGCAAGACCGGCACCTCGCAGAATGCGCGCGACGCGTGGTTCGTCGGCTATACCGCCAATTTGACCACCGGCGTCTGGTTCGGCAACGACAATGGCTCGCCGACCAAGAACATCACCGGCGGCTCGCTGCCGGCCGCCGCCTGGAACGAGTTCATGACCGCCGCCCATGAGGGCGTGCCGGTGGCCGCCCTGCCGGGCGGCTGGAACGGCGCCGGCGACCAGC
>DAOMOI010000282.1:0-523 GCA_035444225.1 Aquamicrobium sp.
CACAGCCGATGTCGCCCCCCGAAGCGGGCGTCCCGGCCCCGCGCCGTCAGTTTCCCTGGCGGGTCAGCGCGACCTTTTCCGCCAGCACCGCCTTGCCGAGCGCGCCGAACACCACCTCCTGGCCGATGACGTAGGAGGGCGTGCCGGTGATGGCGAGGTCCTGCGCCAGCTCGTAGGTCTCGCGGAATGCCTCGGCGATGGCCGGGTTCTTCATCTCCTCGCGCAACGCCGCCTCGTCGACGCCGAGCGCGACGGCGGCGGCGACGGCGCTAGCTTCCGTCGCGCGGCCTTCGCCCATCAGCACGGCGTCGTGGAACTCGCCGTATTTTTCCGGCGCCAGCGCCCGGAATGCCATCGACACGATATGCGCGGCCTGCGAATCCGGGCCGAGGATCGGGAACTCCTTCAGCACGAAGCGCAGGTCGGGATCGGCGGCAACCATCGCCGTCATGTCCTCGTGGGCGCGCTTGCAGAAGCCACAATTGTAATCGAAGAACTCGACCACCGTGGTCGAGCCCTCGGG
>DAOMOI010000282.1:571-3401 GCA_035444225.1 Aquamicrobium sp.
GATGAATTGCCGATGGCGTCGAGCAGGGCGACCCGCTGCGCCTCGCGCTGGCGATCTTCCAGCTCAGCCTGCATGTCGCCGAGGATTTCGGGATTGCGCAGGAGATAGTCGCGCACGATCAGCTCGACCTCGCCGCGCGACACCGTGGACGCAGCCGTGCCGGCGCTCGCGCTCGCGGCAACGGGCGCCGCGCGGTTGCCGGCCACGAAGCCGGCCGCCAGCATGGCGACGGAGAGGGCGGCGCCGGTGATGCCGAGGGCGAGGGCCTTGCTCATGGGAATGGTGTCCTTGCTTGCTTTGGGGCTTTTGGGCGGGCCGTCAGCGGCCCGATTGCCTGGCGTTGATGATGTCCTGCGCCCGCGTCCATGACGGCGTGCCCTTGGGCAATTTCTGCTGGGCGCGCGCGGCGAAGATCCGGGCGTCGCGGATCTTGCCGGAATGGTAATGGCCCTCCGCCGTCGCCAGCTCGGCCTCGCCGACATCGCCGAGCTGGCCATAGGCCTGCGCCAGATAGCGGTAGCCGGCGGCGTAGTCCTTGGCCCGCGACAGGCCGGATTTCAGCGCCTCCACCGCCTTGCGCACCTGATCGGGCTTGCCCGTCGCCAGCAGCGCCTGGCCATAGCCGATCTGGATGATGCCCGACTTGCGCGGATCGTGCCTGAGCGCGGTGGCGAAGGCCTGCGCGGCCTCCGCCGGCCTTCCGGCCTTGATCAGCGCCTCGCCGCGCATCTCGTGGAAATAGGGGTTCTGCGGCGCGGCCTTCACCAGCGCGTCGATCTTGGGCAGCGCCGAGCGGGCATTGCCGGACAGCATGGTGCCGATGGCATCGGCATAGAGCGCGGCCGCGCCGCGCTGGTCGCGGCCGAAGATGCGCCGGGCGGCGGCGTGGCCTTGCGTGTAGGCGGCGATCTTGGCGCGCATCAGGTCGTGGCGCTGTTGCAGCGCCGGCGGATCGGCGCGCTCGAAATAGCGGCTGGCGCGCGCCAGCGTCTCCAGATTGGCGATGCGCTCGCGCGGCATCGGGTGGCTGATCTGGTAGGGATCGACCCGCACCCCGGCCAGCGCCATCGAGCGGCCCAGCCGCTCGAAGGTCGCGAGCATGCCGCGCGCGGACTGCCCGGTGCGCTCCAGATAGGTGATCGCCGAGCGATCCGCGGTCATCTCCTCGGTGCGCTGATAGGCCATGAGCGAGCGCCGCGCGATCTCGGCGCCGCTGGTGGCGATGCCGGCGCCGCCCTGCGCCAGCCCGCCCGTGCCGGTGGCGGCGCCCGCGGCGGCCGCGCCCGCGCCGAGCAGCGTGGCGATGACGGCCATGGTCTGGGCGCGCGAAAGCTGCTCGCGCAGGCGCTGCTGGTGGCCGCCGGCGATGTGGCCGGCCTCGTGCGCCAGCACGCCGATGATCTCGTTCGGCGTCTCCGCCATCAAGAGCGCGCCGGTGTTGATGAAGATGCGCCGGCCGGCGACGAAGGCGTTGAAGGAGGGGTCGTTGACCAGCACGATCTCGATGCCCGAGCGGCCGAGCCCGGCGGCTTCGAGCACGGGGCGGGCGTAGTCGTAGACCAGCGCCTCGATCTCGGCGTCGCGCACCACCGAGATGCCGCGCTGGGCCATGGCCGGTGACACGGGCGGCAGGGCGAGCGCCGCGCACAGCGTGAGCGCAAGGGGAAGGCGGCGCCGGAAGGCTCTTGAGAGAAACGAAAGCATTGCAGACACAGCTAGCCGACACGGGATGCGGTGAAAAGACGCCGCAGGACGGTTCATCAACTTGTGATGGCCAAATCTTTCGGGCATTTGTGCGGCGCATTGCAGACGGGCAACAGGAGGAGCCGACGATGGCGGTCGCCATTTCGAGACGAAGCGCGGTCGAACCCTTCCACGCGATGGACGTGCTCGCCGAGGCCAACCGGCTGAAGGCGGCCGGCGCGCCGGTGGTGTCGCTCGCCGTCGGCCAGCCTTCCGATCCCGCGCCGGCGGTCGTGCGCGAGGCTGCCGCCGCGGCGCTGGCCGCTGGCCGCATCGGCTACACCGACGCGCTTGGCCTGCCGGCGCTGCGCCAGGCGATCGCGCGCCACTATGGCGAGCACTACGGCGTCGAGGTGGATCCGGCGCGCATCGCCGTCACCACCGGCTCGTCGGCCGGCTTCAACCTCGCCTTCCTCGCCATGTTCGATCCCGGCGACCGGGTGGCGATCACCGTTCCGGGCTATCCGGCCTATCGCAACATCCTTGCCGCGCTCGGCCTCGACGTGGTCGAGATCGAGCTGGAGGGCCAGGGCTATCTGACGGCGGAGCTTCTGGAGGCCGCGCATCGCGAGCGGCCGCTGAAGGGCGTGCTGTTCGCCAGCCCCGCCAACCCCACCGGCGCGATCATTCCCGATGCGGAACTCGCGCTTCTGGTCGAGGCGGCGCGCGCCATGGGCATCGCCGTCATTTCCGACGAGATCTATCACCGGCTCGCCTATGCCGGACGGGACACGACCGCGCTGTCGCTCGGCGACGACGTCACCGTCATCAACTCCTTCTCGAAATATTACTGCATGACCGGCTGGCGCATCGGCTGGATGGTGCTGCCCGAGGCGCTGGTGCGCCCCGTCGAGCGCATCGCTCAGAGCCTTTACATCTCCGCGCCGGAACTGTCGCAGGTGGCGGCCGCCCGAGCCTTCGAGGCGGGTGACGTGCTCGAACGGGTCAAGGACCGCTACCGCGCCAACCGCGCCGCGCTCGACAAGGCGCTGCCCGGTCTCGGCCTGCCGCTGGCCGCGCCCATGGACGGCGGCTTCTACGCCTATTGCGACGTGTCGCGCCACACCAATGACAGCATGGATTTCGC
>DAOMOI010000282.1:3456-3703 GCA_035444225.1 Aquamicrobium sp.
CCAACGGCCACCGCTTCCTGCGGCTGTCCTACGCCGGCAGCGAAGCGGACGTCGCCACCGCCATCGAACGACTCGCCCGCTGGCTGTAGCGCGGGACAAAAACGAAGAAGCCGGCGTGAAGCCGGCTTCCTTCTCATCTCACGTCACAAGGACGATTCTCAGAAGAACCCCTTGCGCTGCCACCAGCCGCCCTTGCGCGGCTTTTCGGCTTCCGCGGCCGCCTGCGGGCGCGAGGAGGTAATGACGG
>DAOMOI010000283.1:0-3690 GCA_035444225.1 Aquamicrobium sp.
TAGCCGAGGAAGAGCGCGGTCCCGATCACGGTTCCCGCCTTCAGCTCATGCAGCGTCAGCCCGCGCATCGCCTTGCGGAAGACGAGCGCGGTTGCCGCACCGGCGATGAGGAAGCGCATGCCGACGAAGAACAGCGCGCCGGCATGCTGCATCGCCCATTGCACGATCAGGAAGCTCGTGCCCCACACCATGGTGACGGCGAGCAGCGCCAGCTCGTGCCGGGAAAGCGGAAACGATTGCGGCTTCATGCGCCCTCGACTGATCCGGCGACCGGATGTTCACATAAGAAAAGGGGCGGCCTGGCGCCGCCCCGTTTTCCGTCGTCATCCGTGCGCGCGGATCAGTGGTCGATCTTCGACCAGACCTTGCGCTTGGTGAGGTAGACCAGCGCGCCGAACAGCGCCAGGAACACCATGACGTTGAAGCCCATGCGCTTGCGCGTCTCCAGATGCGGCTCGGCCGCCCACATCAGGAAAGCGGTGATGTCGCGGGCGTGCTGGTCGAGCGTCGCCGGCGTGCCGTCGGCATAGGTGAACTGGTCGTCGAAGAGCGGCGGCGCCATCGACAGCACCGCGCCGGACAGGAAGTGCGGGTTGTAGTAGGTGCCGGGCTGGACGTCGACATGCTCCGGCACGTCCTCCTCGTAGCCGGTGAGCAGGTTGTAGATGTAGTCGGGCCCGCTCTCGGCATACTGGGTGAAGATGTCGAACACGAAGGTCGGGAAGCCGCGTTCCACCGCCCTCGCCTTGGCGATCAGCGAGAAGTCCGGCGGCACCGCGCCGTTGTTCGACAAAGCCGCCGTCTCCGAGTTCGGATAGGGCGACGGGAAATGGTCGGACGGGATGCCGGGGCGGGTGAACATCTCGCCGTCGGCGTTCGGGCCGTCCTCGATCTCGTATTCGGCGGCGAGCGCGCGCACCTGCTCGGCGCTGTAGCCGAGCGCCTCGAGGTTGCGGAACGCGACCCGCTCCATCGAATGGCACGAGGAGCAGGATTCGCGATAGATCATCAGGCCGCGCTGGAGCTGGCCCTTGTCGTAGCTGCCGAACGGGCCGGAGAACGTCCACTCCTGCGGCACCGGCTTCTTCAGCGGATATTCGGCGGCCTGCGCGGCGCTCATCGAGCCGAGCGCAATGCCGAACGCCGCCAGTCCCTTGAGAATTGTCTTCATGGTCAAGTCCTTGTCTCTTCCAGGGACGGCTCAGTTGGCGGATTGCGGCGCGGCCGCGGTCTTGTTCTTCTCCAGCACCGCCTCGGTGATCGAGTTCGGCAGCCGGCGCGGGGTCTCGATCAGGCCGAGAACCGGCATGATGATGAGGAAGAACGCGAAGTAGTAGAGCGTGCCGATCTGCGCCATGACGACATAGGTGCCTTCGGCGGGGCGCGAGCCGAGCCAGCCGAGGAAGACGCTGTCGATGACGAAGAGCCAGAAGAACAGCTTGTACCAGGGCCGGTAGACCGCCGAGCGGACCTTCGACGTGTCGAGCCACGGCACGAAGAACAGCACCGCGATCGCGCCGAACATGGCCAGCACGCCGCCGAGCTTGGAGTCGATCGGCCCGATGTTGAAGGTGATGGCGCGCAGGATGGCGTAGAACGGCAGGAAGTACCATTCGGGCACGATATGCGCCGGCGTCTTCAGCGGGTCGGCCATGATGTAGTTGTCGGGGTGGCCGAGATAGTTGGGCATGTAGAAGACGAAGTAGGCGAACACGGCCAGGAACACGACCATGGCGAAACCGTCCTTGATGGTCGCATAGGGCGTGAACGGCACGGTGTCGGTCTTGTGCTTGATCTCGATGCCGGTCGGGTTGGTCTGGCCGGTGACGTGGAAGGCCCAGACGTGCAGCACCACGACGCCGGCGATCATGAACGGCAGCAGGTAGTGCAGCGAGAAGAAGCGGTTCAGCGTCGGGTTGTCCACCGCGAAGCCGCCGAGCAGCAGCTGCTGGATCCACTCGCCGACCAGCGGAATGGCGGTGAAGAAGCCGGTGATGACGGTGGCGCCCCAGAAGCTCATCTGGCCCCACGGCAGCACGTAGCCCATGAAGGCGGTGGCCATCATCAGCAGGTAGAGGATGACGCCGAGGATCCACACCACCTCGCGCGGCGCCTTGTAGGAGCCGTAATAGAGGCCGCGGAAGATGTGGACATAGACGGCGATGAAGAAGAACGAGGCGCCGTTGGCGTGAAGATAGCGAAGCAGCCAGCCGGAGTTGACGTCGCGCATGATCTTCTCGACCGAGCCGAAGGCCAGCTCCGTCGAGGCGGCATAGTGCATGGCCAGCACGATGCCGGTCAGGAGCTGCACCACCAGCATCAGCGCCAGGATGCCGCCGAAGGTGTAGGCGTAGTTCAGGTTGCGCGGAACCGGATAGGCAATGAAGGAATCGTAGACGAGACGCGGCACCGGCAGGCGCGAGTCCATCCAGCGGCCGAGGCCGGTCTTGGGCGTATAGGTCGAATGTCCACCGCTCATGGTATGTTGCCCTCTGCTTGCCTCAGCCGATCCGGATGACCGAATCGGAAACGAATTCATAGTTGGGTATGTGCAGGTTCTCGGGCGCGGGGCCGGTGCGGATGCGCCCGGCCGTATCGTAGTGCGAGCCGTGGCACGGGCAGAACCAGCCGCCGAAATCGCCGGCCTGGCCGAGCGGCACGCAACCGAGATGGGTGCAGGAACCGATCATGACGATCCAGTTCTCCTTGCCCTCGCCGGCCGAGCGCGACAGGTCGTCGGCCGGCGCGTCGGCGGCGATGTTGTCGTTGCGCGCGACGGGATCCTTCAGGTCGGCCATCGGCACGGCCTTGGCTTCCTCGACTTCCTCGTCGGTGCGGTTGCGGATGAAGATCGGCTTGCCGCGCCACTTCGCCGTCACCGACATGCCGGGCTCGATCGCCGAGATGTCGACGTCGATGGTGGCGAGCGCCAGCGTCGAGGCGTCGGGCCTCATCTGGTCGATGAAGGGCCAGACGGCCGCGCCCGCGCCCACGGCGCCGGCAACGCCGGTGGCGATGTAGAGGAAATCGCGGCGGTTGTGTTCAGTGGCTTCGTTCGCGCTCACGGGAACCGGGTCCTTTCGCCTTATTTTCACCGGCAGGAACCCGCATAACCATTGCCCGACTCGCTAGTCACCTTTCCTTGCAGATGTGCTGGCGGCTGGCGACGGCTGGCGGATTCCCCCTGCATTTCGCGATGGTTTCTATGCGCGACCAGCGCGCTTGTCCAGTATGGCGAGCCATCAATGGCAGATTGTCGCGGCTGTATCCTTGTGGATCACGCCGCGCCGAGCCTCGCCAGCACCTCGGAAGGGATGGCGAAGTCGCGAATCGCGTCGTGATGGCGGCGCAGGCCGCACAATTCGCGCTGGATGAAATAGGCGTAGACCGCCTGCGTCGCCTCCCTCAGCCGCTCGCCTCGGTCGGCCGCGTCGGCGGGGCAATCGCGGAGATTGCGCAGCGTCCGCTCGACCTTCTCGCCGGCGCGGCCGAGCGAGGCGGCCTTCTCCGCCGCGATCTCGTGGTCGAGCGGCGAGAACAGCCCCTCGCCCGTGCCGCCTGACAGGGCCGATGCCGAGTAGCGCGACGGCGGGCGCAGGCTCACCCCGCTTCCTCCCCCGCTTCCTCCACGGCAACGCTGGAAGCAAGAAAGCCGCCCGACTGGCGCTTCCAGAGCTGGGCATAGAGGCC
>DAOMOI010000284.1:0-3685 GCA_035444225.1 Aquamicrobium sp.
AGGGCGACGACATCGAGGCGATCAACCGGCTGTTCACGCCGGAGTTCCGCAACCGCCTCGACGCCATCATCCCGTTCGGCTCGCTGCCGGTGCCGGTCATCCATCAGGTGGTGCAGAAGTTCGTGCTCCAGCTCGAGGCGCAGCTCGCCGAGCGCCGCGTCACCTTCGAGCTGTCGCCCGAGGCCATCGCCTGGCTGGCCGACAAGGGCTATGACGAGCGCATGGGCGCGCGTCCGCTGGCCCGCGTCATCCAGGAGCACATCAAGAAGCCGCTGGCCGACGAGGTGCTGTTCGGCAAGCTTCGCAAGGGTGGCACCGTCCGCGTCGGCGTCAAGACCGATGAGGCGGGCGAGGAGGTGCTGAAGCTCGACGCCATCGCCGACGAGGTGCCGGTCAGGCCGAAGAAGGAAGAACCGGAGCCAAAGCCGGCCGCCCGCAAGCCGGCGGCGAGGAAGCCGGCGGCCAAGGCGAAGGAGAAGGCCGCGCCGAAGCCGAAGGAGGAGAAGGGGCCGCAGAAGCGCAGCTCCGTTCCCCAGCTTCCGCGCAAGGACTGATGCGCCGCCGGCGTGGCCGGCGGTTAGCCCTTTGTTAGAGGAAAGCCGGTAGCAAGGACTCCGATCAGGGGGCCGGCCATGCTTCTATATCCAGGCGAACGCATCGTGGCGGGCGTCATCGTCCTCCTGTTCGTGGCCGACGGCCTCCTCATCCTGCGGACGCCGGCCACGCTGGACTGGGGTGGCTATGCCTTCAGCCTCGCGGTCGGCTTCGCCGGTTGCGCCCTCGGTCTGGCCTACCGTCATTCGCGGCGCAGCGAGGAGATCGCGCTGGCGACGCTCGCCGCGGGCCTCTTCGTCCTGTTCACGATCGTCGGTTCGCTCTTCAACCATCTGTTGCTGCCGGTCGGCGAAAGCCGGCTCGACGCCGCGCTCGCCTCGATCGACGGCTGGCTGGGCTATTCATGGCCGGATCTGGTCGCGGCGACGGCCGGATTTCCGGCTTTCGGGGCGCTGTTGCGGCTGGTCTATCTCAGCTCGCTGCCGCAACTGGTCGTCGTGATCCTCGTCCTCGGATTGAGCGGCCGCCGCGCGCCGCTGCATCGCTTCCTCGTCACCGGCGTCTTCGGCGCGCTGATCTCGGTCGGCGTCTGGTCGGCGATGCCGAGCTTCGGTCCGGCCGTCTACCATCCCGTCGCGGCCGAGACGGTGGAGGCGCTCGCCATGGTGGTCGGGCCGGCCTACGGCGCGGAGCTTTCCCGTCTTGCCGTAGAGGGGCCGACGCTGCTTTCGCCCAAGGACGCGCTGGGACTGATCGCCTTCCCCTCGTTCCACACGGTCATGGCCTGCATGGCGGTCTGGTTCACCCGTCCGTTTCCGCGCCTGTTTCCGGCCTTCCTCGTCGTCAACCTGCTGATGGTGCCGGCGATACTGGTGCATGGCGGGCATCATCTGATGGACGTGTTCGGCGGGGTCGCGGTGTTCGCGCTGGCGCTGGCCGCGGCGGGGCGTCTTCTTCGGGCGCGTCCGGCGCCGGGTGCGCCCGTCCTCGCGCCGCACGCCTGAGTTGCGCAAATGGCCGTCGCGCGGCCTGGACCGGCATGATATGGACGGCCCGATGCAACCGTTCGAGCGCCCGCCTTCCTCCGCGTCCGCAAGCGGCTATGGCCACTGGTTCCTCCGGGGCGTATGGACGTCCTTCTCCATTCCCCTGCTGATCCTGATGAGCGCCTTCGTCGGCTTCGCCGGGCTGGCGCGCGAATCGGGCGTCGCGCTGGAACACACGCTGTTCATGACGGCGATCGTCTGGGCGCTGCCGGCCAAGGTGGTGCTGATCGGCGCGATCATGGGCGGGGCGAGCCTGCCGGCGGCCGCCTTCGCCGTGGCGCTGACCTCGGTGCGGCTGACGCCGATGGTGGTGTCGATCGTGCCGGAGCTGCGCACGGAGAAGACCCGGCCCGTCGTGCTCTATTTCCTGTCGCACTTCGTCGCCGTCACATCCTGGGTGCTGGCGATGGAACGGATGCGCGCCGTGCCGCGCCCGATGCGCACCGCCTGGTATTGCGGGCTGGGCGGCACGCTGATCGCCGTCAACATGGTGGTGGTGGCGGTCGTCTATATGCTGGCGGGCAGCCTGTCGCCGACGCTGTCGGCCGCGCTCCTGATGATGACGCCGCTCTATTTCCTCACTTCGCTGTGGGGATCGGCGCGCGAGCGCGCCAGCCATTTCGCCATGGCGTTCGGCATGGTGCTCGGGCCGGTGTTCCATGTGCTGACGCCGGGCTTCGACCTGATGGCCGCCGGCTTCACCGGCGGAGCCGCCGCCTATCTCCTCCACCGGCTCACGCGCCGGAAGGCGAAGGTCGGGGAGGGGACGCCGTGAGCTATTACGCCTATGATTTCTGGTGGTGGCCCTATCTCTTCATCCTGCTTGCCGGCTGGCTGATGACGGACGGGTTCCGCTTCCTCGGCGTCTATTTCGGCGGCCGCATCGCCGAGGATTCCGAGGCGCTGGTGGTGGTGCGGACGCTGGCGACGGCGCTGGTCGCCGCCGTCATCGGCAATCTCGTCGTCTTCCCGTCCGGCGCGCTGGCGGCGGCGCCGCTGTGGATGCGCGTCGCCTCGATGGTCGTCGGCTTCGCCGTCTATCTGGCGCTGCGCAAAAGCGTGCTGTTCGGCATCCTCGCCGGTGAGGCCGTGCTGATCGCCGGCCTCTATGCCATCGGCTTTTCGGGGTAGCCGTCAGGCGGCGGCGAGCGCGTCCCTGATCTTCTGCGCGTTGGCGGCCAGCACCGCCTGGTCCTCCATCTCGCCGCTATGGGGCTTCAGCGCCACGCCCTCGAAACGCGGCATAACGTGGAAATGCAGGTGGAAGACGATCTGCCCGCCGGCCTGCTCGTTGAACTGCTGCACGGTGACGCCGTCGGCCGAGAACGCCGCCTTCACCGCGCGGGCGAGCTTCTGCACCGTGGCCGTCACGGCCGCGAGGCTTGTCGGCTCGACATCGAGGATGTTGCGCGACGGCTTCTTCGGGATGACGAGGCAATGGCCGTCGCCGCGCGGCATGATGTCCATGAACGCGAAGGTGGCGTCGTCCTCGTAGAGCTTGTGGCACGGCAACTCGCCGCGCAGGATCTTGGCGAAGACGTTGTCGGGGTCGTAGGCGGGCACGGTCATGGGAACCTCATTGGAAGAGCGAATAGCGAATAGGGAATAGCGAATAGTGAAGGGGGAGCCAAGCGAGGCGAAGCCCCCCTATTCGCTACTCGCTATTCACTATTCGCTTCTCCTGAACGGCCCATGCTCCTCGAGATACGCCTCCACCGCCTCCACCTCGCGCCGCTCGTGCTCGAGATGGTCGGCGACGGCGCGGCGCAGGCCGGGATGGGCGATGTGGTGGGCCGAATGGGTGGTGACGGGGCGATAGCCGCGCGCCAGCTTGTGCTCGCCCTGCGCGCCGGCCTCCACCACCTTCAGGCCATGGGCGATGGCGAAGTCGATGGCCTGATGGTAGCAGACCTCGAAATGCAGGAAGGGGTGGTCCTCGATGCAGCCCCAGTTGCGGCCGTAGAGCGTGTCGGAGCCGATGAAGTTGATGGCGCCGGCGATGTAGCGGCCGTCGCGCTTCGCCATGACCAGCAGCACGTCGTCGGCCATGCGCTCGCCGACCAGTGAGAAGAATTTGCGGTTGA
>DAOMOI010000285.1:0-1680 GCA_035444225.1 Aquamicrobium sp.
CCGGCGCCTCGCCCGAGCGCATCAGCTACGGCAACACCATCAAGAAGGAGCGCGATATCGCCCGCGCCCACGAACTCGGCATAGACCTCTTCGCCGTCGATTGCGTCGAAGAGGTGGAGAAGGTCGCGCGTGCCGCCCCCGGCGCGCGCGTGTTCTGCCGCGTGCTGACCGACGGCGAGGGCGCCGAGTGGCCGCTGTCGCGCAAGTTCGGCTGCGTGCCGGCGATGGCGGTCGACGTGCTGCGCCATGCCGCGCGCCTCGGCCTCGACGCCTATGGCGTGTCGTTCCATGTCGGCTCGCAGCAGACCGACCTCGCCGCTTGGGATCGCGCGCTGGGCGATGCCAAGATGGTGTTCGAGACGCTGGCCGCGCAGGGCATCCGGCTGCGCATGGTCAATATGGGCGGCGGCTTCCCGACGCGCTACCTGCGCGACGTGCCGACCGCGCAGGCCTATGGCGAGGCGATCTTCGGCGCGCTGTCGCGTCATTTCGGCAACCGCATCCCCGAGACGATCATCGAGCCGGGCCGCGGCATGGTCGGCAATGCCGGCGTCATCAAGGCCGAGGTGGTGCTGGTGTCGAAGAAGGCCGCCAACGACAACGTGCGCTGGGTCTATCTCGACATCGGCAAGTTCGGCGGCCTGGCCGAGACCATGGACGAGGCGATCCGCTATCCGATCGCGACCCCGCGCGACGGCGACGCGACCGAGCCGTGCATCCTCGCCGGCCCGACCTGCGATTCCGCCGACGTGCTCTACGAGAAGACGCCGTACCCGCTGCCGGTCTCGCTGACCATCGGCGACGAGGTGCTGATCGAGGGCACGGGCGCCTACACCACGACCTACTCGGCGGTGGCGTTCAACGGCTTCGAGCCGCTGCGCGCCTATGTGATCTGACCCGCTAAGCCAGAGGGATCACCGACATGAACGAGCAGTCGGCCCGCCAGCCGGGCCATGGCATCGTAGTGCGCGCCGAGACGCCGGCCGACGCCTTCGCGCGCGAGGCGATTCTCGACCGCGCCATGGCGCCGAACTGGCGCAGGAAAGCGTCGAACAGGCTGCGGCGCGGCCGCCGCCCCTCCGAGGGACTGGCCTTCGTCGCGACCGACGAGGCCGGCGCGATCGTCGGCACTGTGCGGCTGTGGGACATCGCGGCGGGCGAGGGCGGTCCGGTAGCCCTGCTGCTTGGCCCGCTCGCGGTCGATCCGGCGCTGAAGAGCGCCGGCATCGGCGCGGCGTTGATGCGCCATGCGGTGGCGGAAGCTGGCCGGCTCGGCCATCGCGCCATCCTGCTGGTCGGCGACGCGCCCTACTATGCGCGCTTCGGCTTCTCGGCCGCGCGAACCGGGCGGCTTGCCATGCCCGGTCCCTACGAGCGCGAGCGGCTGCTGGCGCTCGAACTGGCCGAAGGCGCGCTCGACGGCGTTCGCGGCACGCTCGTCGCCACGGGCAGAAAGCAAAAGCCCGCACCCGCCAGCGAGGGCAGGGCACGGGCTGCCTGACCGGCACTTTCGACCGTCGCGCCGCCCCTCATCCGACCCTTCGGGCCACCTTCTCCCCGTGAACGGGGAGAAGGGAGGGCGGCTCCACGCTGTGCACGATTTCTGCCGCGTTGGAGATTGGCGAAGCCAGCGGCGAAGACCGGCTTCTCCCCGTTCACGGGGAGAAGGTGCCGGCAGGC
>DAOMOI010000285.1:1715-3685 GCA_035444225.1 Aquamicrobium sp.
GGTGAGGGGCGGCGTAGACGTCGGCGATTGGGCGCCGACGCGCCGAGGGGCTTACTTCAGAGCACCTGGCTCAGCTGCATGGCGATGGTCATGTCGCCGGCGACCTTCAGCTTGCCCTGCATGTAGGCCATGGTCGGGTTCAGGTCGCCCGACGTCAGGGCCTCGAAATCGTCCTTGGAAATGGTGATGGTGCAGTCGGCCGGGCCATCCTCGGTCGAGACGTTCTGGCCGTCGATCAGGATCACGCCGTCGGCGCCGAGGTCGAACTTGACCGACCTGTCGAACCCTGTTGCGGCGACGCGCTCGCCGATCTTGGCTGCAATGGCGTCAAGGCTCATGGAAACACTCCCTCGTGGCGGCGCTTGGCTCCGCGGTTGCGATGGCGAGTCATAACAGGATATTGACGTTTACGTCAACGTGATATGGCTGGGCGGGCGATGTCTCGCGGAGGGCGCGGGGGTGGGCGGCTCAGTGCGAGGCGGACAGGGCGGCGGCGCCTTCGGGCGCGCGCACCGAGCTCGAGCCGACCTCGCCCTTGGGCAGGTAGTCGACCTGCTCGACGAGGATTTCGCGGATCAGCTCCTCGCCCAGCCTTTCGTTGACGCCGGCGCGCACGGTGTTGCGGAAGGCGTCGACGTCGAAATTCTCCCGGCTGGCGAAGTCGATCTCGGGATTGCCGTAGAGATGGCTGTAGACGTGGTCGGCGAGCAGCGCCTCCGGCGGCAGCTTCAGCTGCGCCAGTCGCTTGCCGTCGGCGACGAAGACCAGCCGCGACAGGAAATAGCCGTGGACCTTGCCCTTGTCGAAGACGGGAACCGAGATGATGCCGGTCTTGACGTAGTCCAGCCCCTTGAAGGCGGTGGCCTCGGCAGCTTCCTTGGTCTCCACGGTCTGCGAGGACTGGAAGGCGAACAGGAGCGCGCCCGTCGTCGCGACGCTGATCCAGAGCGCGGCGACGATGAACTTGATCATGCCGGGCTCGCTTCGCGGCCGAACTCGTCGGCCGAATAGGTGCCGTCGGCCTCGGCGCGCTGGATCGCGTCCTGCATCAGCGTCGCGACCTCGGAGACGGCGCTGAGATGGGCGAGGATGACCGCCTCGTTGGCCGCCAGCTTCTCGCGCAGGCGCAGGATGCCGGCGCGCTGCTCCTCGCCCAGCACGACGCCGCGCAGCGAGGAGATCGCCTTGTTCAGCTCGTAGAGATAGCGGCTCTTGCGCACGTTCGAGGCCTTGATGTCGAAGCGCGTGTCGGTGCGGATCGAGGCCGTCTCGGTTTCCACCGCCTCCTCGATGCGGCCGATGATGGTGGAGAGGTTCATGAGCTTCGTCCCGGCCTTGTCGCCGTTGTTGTCGGATGGCTGCATGAAATCCGGGGCTCCTGGCATTGAATGGTTCTCATCTCACTCTTGGGGCTGGCGGCTTTCGGGATCGGAAAGAGGGTGGCTTTCGTCGAGCGCGTGGGCGGCGCGGCGCTGGATCTCGTGGATCAGCGCGGCCGAAAGCAGGCGCTGCTCGTCGAGCGCCGGCTTTTCCGGGTCGGCGGAAACGCCCTGCACGGGCACCTTGTCCTCGCCGGCCATGTAGTGGTCGCCGAGGATGCGTGAGGCGATGCCGATGCCGCCGCGCTGCGCCATCGTCGTGCCGAGCTGCTCGGCCAGCATCGACTGCCACATCTCGCCGGCCATGCCCGCGCCGTAGACGGCTTCGTTGTCCTTCGGCAGCATGGTCTGGATGAAGCTTTGCAGCACCATGGCCTCGAACTTGACGAAGGCTTCCGGCGTCGCCGCCTTCGTGGCCGCCGCCTGGCTGGCGCTTGCGTTGCCCCCCGCGTCGAATGTCGCGGTGCCGGCCTTGGCGCTGAATGTGGCGAGCTTCGCGCGAGCGGCCTCGGCGGCCGAAGGATCGGCGGCCCGCACCACGTCCAGTATCAGGTCGCCTGCGGTTGCCAGTGCCAAGCGTCGATCTCCCAC
>DAOMOI010000286.1:0-3648 GCA_035444225.1 Aquamicrobium sp.
CTCATCCGCCCTTCGGGCACCTTCTCCCCGTGAACGGGGAGAAGGGGAAGCGGCGGCGTCCCGGCCAATCTCCTTCTCCCCGTTCACGGGGAGAAGGTCCCGGCAGGGGGATGAGGGGCGGCGCCTGCTTTCCAGAATGCGGCTCCGGCGGGACAGGCTCATGCCCTTTCCGCCTTCTGTGCTTCGAGCACCCGGCGCACGGCCTCGACCAGCTCGTCCTCGCGTGCGGTGAACTGCGCCGGGCGGCTTTCGCGCCAGGTGGCGTTGTCCTCGATCTCGGCCGACAGCTTCGCGCCGAGCGCGAGGTCCTTGATCTGCACCTCGCCCTTCTCACGCTCGTCGCCGCCCTGGATGACGGCGCAAGGCGCGCCGCGTCGGTCGGCATATTTCATCTGCGCCTTCATGCCGGCGCCGCCGAGATACATCTCCGCCCTGATGCCTGCCTGCCGCAGCTGCGTGACCATCTTCTGGTAGCGGCCGAGGCTTTCCGTGTCCTTGTCCATCACCAGCACCACGACCGGGGGCACGACCTCCGTATCCTCGAGCTTGCCGAGGTTCCTCAGCGCCGCGGTCAGCCGCGACACGCCGATGGAGAAGCCGGTGGCCGGGACCGGCTCGCCGCGGAAGCGCGAGACCAGCCCGTCATAGCGCCCGCCGCCGGCGACCGAGCCGAAGCGGACGATCTCGCCCTTCTCGTTCGGCACCTCGAACAGCAGCTCGGCCTCGTAGACGGGGCCGGTGTAATATTCGAGGCCGCGCACCACGGAAGGGTCGATCTTCACCCGGCCGTCGTCATAGCCGGCCGCCGCCACCAGCGCGCGGATCTGCGCCAGCTCGGCCACGCCTTCATTGTCGGCGACCTCGCCGGTCTCGATATAGTTCAGCACGGTGGCGATGCCGGCCTCGTCCAGCTCCGCGCCCTTGGTGAAGTCGCCGCTCTCGTCGAGCCTTCCCTTGCCGAGCAGCAGGCGCACGCCCTCCGGCCCGAACTTGTCGAGCTTGTCGATGGCGCGCAGGACAGTCAGCCGGCGGCCGGCATTGTTCTCGCCGCCGAGGCCGATCGCCTCCAGCACGCCGTCGAGCACCTTGCGGTTGTTGACGCGGATGACATAGTCGCCGCGCGCGATGCCGACCGCCTCGATCGTGTCGGCCATCATCATCGCCATCTCGGCGTCGGCCACCACGCCCCTGATCCCATCGGGCGTGCCGACGATGTCGGCGTCGAACTGCATGAACTGACGGAAGCGGCCCGGTCCCGGCTTCTCGTTGCGGAACACCCAGCCGGCGCGATAGCTGCGGTAGGGCTTGGGCAGGGTCTCGAAATTCTCGGCGACGAAGCGCGCCAGCGGCGCGGTCAGGTCGTAGCGCAGCGACAGCCACTGCTCGTCGTCGTCCTGGAACGAGAACACGCCCTCGTTCGGCCGGTCCTGGTCGGGCAGGAACTTGCCGAGCGCGTCGGTATATTCGACCATCGGCTGCTCGACCGGGTCGAAGCCGTAGCGTTCGTAGACGGCGCGGATCTTCGCCATCATCGCGTCGACGGCGCGGATGTCGGCCGCATGGCGGTCGGCGAAGCCCCGCGGCAGCCGCGCCTTCATCCTGTCCGCCTTGTCAGCCATGGTCGTGCCCGTCCCGTAATGATTGAAAAGCGCCCAGTAGCTCGGTAGGGCCGGGCGCGCCGGTTTCCTAGCCGATATGGCGGGGAGCGGCAAGGCGAAGCGCGGCGCGGGGGAGGGGCGGGCGTTGCAATTTCGCAACGCAGCATGAAATCCACATCGGCGGCCGGCGGGGCCTCTGGCGTTTTCGCGGCCGCCCCCTTATCAGCACCGCTCGAAAACAGGCGAAACCGGATGGTAACCATCCGCGTTGCAAGAAGAACGGAAACCAAAATCGAGATGACTCCCGTGAAAGCCACGCTCGTTTCGCTGTTCATGCTTACCGGCATCGCCATGTGGGGCGCGGCCATCTATTCTGCCGACGCGGCCGGCGGCCACGGCCCCATCGACGGCTACGGCGTCGCCGGGACGCACTGACGCCGCCCGCTCACTTTCAGCATCCCGTTATTGCTTCGTGCCGAACGGATCGTCCGGCGCTTGGAGCATGTCCGGGCCGACCTCGGCGATGTCGCGCTTGCCGCACAGCGCCATGGTGATGTCCAACTCGTTGCGGATGATGTCGAGCGCGAGCTTGACGCCCGCGCGGCCGCCGGCGCCGAGGCCATACAGAAAAGGGCGGCCGATATAGACGCCCTTCGCGCCCAGGCACAGCGCCTTCAGCACGTCCTGGCCCGAGCGGACGCCGCCATCCATGTGCACCTCGATGCGATCGCCGACCGCTTCGGCGATCGACGGCAGCATCGAGATCGAGGACGGCGCGCCGTCGAGCTGGCGCCCGCCATGGTTGGAGACGATGATGGCGTCGGCGCCGGTCTGCGCGGCCATCTTCGCGTCCTCGACGTCGAGGATGCCCTTGATGATGAGCTTGCCGCCCCAACGCTCCCTGATCCAGTCGACATCGGCCCATGACAGGCGCGGGTCGAACTGCTCGGCCGTCCATTTGGCCAGCGACGACAGGTTGTCCGCGCCCTTGGCGTGGCCGGCGATATTGCGGAAGGTGCGGCGCTTCGTGCCGAGCATGCCGAGACACCATTGCGGCCGCGTCGCCATCTGCCAGATGTGCTTGGGGGTGAATTTCGGCGGCGTCGACAGGCCGTTGCGCAGGTCGCGATGGCGCTGGCCGAGGATCTGCAGGTCGGCCGTCAGCACCAGCGCCGAGCAGCCGGCGTTGCGCGCCCGGTCGATCAGGTCGTTGATGAAGCCGCGGTCGCGCATGACGTAGAGCTGGAACCAGAACGGCTTCGTGGTGTTTTCCGCCACGTCCTCGATGGAGCAGATGCTCATGGTCGAGAGCGTGAACGGCACGCCGGCCTCTTCCGCCGCCTGCGCGGCGAGAATCTCGCCGTCGGCGTGCTGCATGCCGGTCAGCCCCGTCGGCGCCAGCGCCACCGGCATCGCGACTTTCTGGCCGATCATCGTCGAGGCGAGGGAGCGGTCGGTCATGTCGACCAGCACGCGCTGGCGCAGCTTGACCTTGGCGAAATCCTCCTCGTTGGCGCGATAGGTGCTTTCGGTCCACGAGCCCGAATCGGCATAGTCGAAGAACATCTGCGGCACGCGCCGCCGCGCCTTGCGCCTCAAGTCCTCGATCGTCAGCAACGCGCCCATCGTCGGCCCCTTTTACCCTATCGGCTCCTGTCGGGTCCGTTATAAGAGGACCATCAGGACAGCGAAAGATGTTTCGCCGCGCAAGGAGAGGTCCATGTCAGGTCTCGTCATGCCCGCCCCAGACAGGAAGACGCTGGCCCGCCGCGAGGAGATCGTCGCCGACATGCGCGTCATCGTGCCCGGCGAGGGCGTGGTGGCGGCGGAGACGGCGATGCGCGCCTTCGAGAGCGACGGGCTGACCGCCTATCGCCAGCTGCCGCTGGTGGTTGTGCTGCCGCAGACCGTCAGGCAGGTGCAGCGCATCCTCAAATATTGCAACGACCGCAACATCCGCGTCGTGCCGCGCGGCGCGGGCACCTCGCTGTCGGGCGGCGCGCTGCCGCTGGCCGATGCGGTGCTGCTGGTCATGAGCCGCTTCAACCGC
>DAOMOI010000287.1:0-3645 GCA_035444225.1 Aquamicrobium sp.
CGGCGTGCTCAACGTGATCAGCGGCTCCGACCGGCTCGGTCCGTGGATGACCGCACATCCGGGTTTCGCCAAGGTGGCGTTCACCGGCTCGACCGCGACCGGGCGGGCGATCATGCGCGGCGTGGCCGACAATCTCACCCGGCTGACGCTGGAGCTGGGCGGCAACGACCCAGCCATCGTCCTACCCGACGCCGATGTGGACAGCGTCGTGCCGCAGATCATCAACGCCGCGTTCCGCAATTCGGGCCAGTTCTGCATCGCCGCGAAGCGCATCTATGTCCACGACGCGATCTACGAGCGGTTCCGCGACGCCTTCGCCGCCGCGGCCCGCGCGCTCAAGGTCGGCGACGGCGCGCAGGAGGGCACGGAGATCGGGCCGGTTCAGAACCGCCCGCAATTCGAGCGTCTGACGGGTCTGATCGGCCGCTGCCACGCTGCGGGGCTCACCTTCCTGTGCGGCGGGGAAGTGCCCGACGGGCCGGGCAACTTCCTGCCCGTCTGCGTGATCGACAACCCGCCGGACGACAGCGAGATCGTGCGCGAGGAGCCGTTCGGGCCGATCGTGCCCCTGCTGCGGTTCTCCGCCGTCGACGAGGTCGTCCGCCGCGCCAACGACAGCGAGTACGGCCTCGCCGGCTCGGTGTGGACGCGCGACATCGCGCTCGGCGAGGAAATCGCGGCGCGGCTGCAATGCGGCACCGTCTGGATCAACACCATCCACGAGCTTTCGCCGCAGGCGCCTTTCGCCGGCTTCAAGATGTCCGGTTTCGGGGTCGAGAACGGCCGCGAGGGCCTGCACGAATACACGCAACCCAAGACGCTGGTGCGCCAGCCGGCCTGAACCGGCGGAAAACGGAACATTTCTCAATGGATCGCGGAAAGGAGATTGACATCTCGGCAACTGCAAGTGACGATCAAACAATCGTTTGATTTATGATACCTTTCGGGAGGAACCCATGAATTCGATTTTCAGGACTATGGTTGGTGCCGCCGCTCTTGCCTTGGGCGCCACGCAGATGGCGGCAGCCGACACGAAGCTGGTCTACACGAGCTGGTTTCCGGGCCAGAGCACGCTCCACACCAAGGTGCTGACGCCGTTCTTCGAGCGCGTCGCCGCCGACAGCAACGGCTCCATCAGCTACGAGCTGTTCACCGACGGCACCGTCGCTGGCGGCCGCGCCACCTTGCAGGCGATCCGCGACGGCATTGCCGACATGGGGCTGATCGCCAATCTCTACTATCCGGCCGAGCTCCGCTACAGTGCCTTCCTGAGCGAAGGCTCGACGCTGGTGCGCGACGCCCTCGTCGGCGCGGGCGCCTATAACGAGATGATGCTGCTCAACTGTCCGTCATGCGTGTCGGATTTCGAGGAGCAGAACATCGTCCCGATCGCCTTCCACGCCACGCCGCCTTACGTGCTGATGTGCAACCGGCCGGTCACGACCGCCGCGGACATGAAGGGCCTGCGCGTGCGCTCCGTCGGTGCATGGGCCGTCTGGGTCGACGCTGCCGGCGGCACCTCGGTCAACATGACCACGCAGGAAAGCTATGAGGCGCTGGAACGCGGCCAGATCGACTGCACCATCGGCAACGCCGCCTGGCTGATCCAGAGCTCGCTGTTCGACGTGGTGAGCCACGTCAACACGATGAAGCTCGGGACCTATGCCGGCGGCGTGCCGCTGAACATGAACCGCGACACCTGGGCCGATCTCGACGACGCCCAGCGCGAAATCATCCGGCGCAACGCAGCTGGAGCGATCATGGACATCGCGCTGGAATTCGGCAAGGAGGACGACGAGGCCCTCGCCATGGCCGGCGACCGCAAGGTGACCCTGATCGAGCCGAGCGAGGATCTGGTCGCGCTGTTCGCCAGGCAGGGCGAGGCCGAGGTGGGCCGTCTGCTTTCGCTCGCGGCCCAGCGTCAGGTGTCCGAGCCCGACGCCCTGCTTACGAAATATCGCGAACTTCTCGCCAAATGGGAGAAGATCGTCGACGAGACGGGTCCGGATCGCGACGCGCTCGCTGCCCGGCTCTATGATGAGGTGCTGGCAAAGCTCGATTGACGGGCATGGATCGCGCGCCCGGGGGCGGTCCTCGGGCGCGCGCCGGAAGGAGGAATGTCATGGCATGTTGCGCATTCGCGATCGTGCTGTTGAGCGCGGTTCTCGGAACCTGGGACAAGCTGCGTGCGCGGCTGAACTGGCTGCTGGGCGCGGCGCCGCCGAAGCCCAATCGGGCGGTGGCGTGGGAAATCGGGATGGCTGAAGTGCCGGCCGCTGTTCCCTCCTCCTTCCGCAAGCGTTCGCTCCAGGCCGGCTTCGCGGCCATCGCCGCGCTCGGCCTGGGCATCCTGTTTTTTCATGACCACGGGGCGCATGCCCACCACGACACCGCCTGGGCGCTCGACGACCTCTGCCTGGGCATCGCCCAGGCAGCGGCGTCGCCGGCTGCCGGCGCTGGATTAGGAGAGTGAGATGAGCATCACGCCACAAGCCGTCACAGGGCCGGGATTCCGACTGATCAGAGGTACGCGCGGGCCGCTGACGGCCGCGCGGCAGACGCGCGCGGTGATTGTGCTGGCGCTGGTCTACGCGCTCGGGCTGGGATTGTTCTGGGCAATCGAGGCGGCCGGCTGGCGCGCCTTCGGTCTCGGCCTGCTCATGCCGGGCGGCGGCTTCGTCGCCACGGGCGGCTGGCTGTCGCTTCTGTTCCCCCTCACCTTCGCCCTGTTCCTTCTCGGCGTCTTCATCTGGTTCGCGACCGGCATGGTGCTGCTGCCGCCCGCGATCTGGCTCGGCGCCGCCGCCCTTGCCGGGTTTGTCGCCCGCGACGGCGCGGTCTGGGATCAGGCCGTATGGGTTGTGCTGGCCTTCTCGGCCGCCGTAGCTGCCTATTTCTGGAACCGGAGCCGTAGCCGGAGGGAACTGTCGCTGGCGAAATTCGAGCGCCGCGCCGCCTTCTTGCCGCAGGCGATGGCGACGCTGGACGACAAGCTCGATCCGGTCCCCGCCTTCGGCAGCCGCGAGATCGGCGAGGACGATATCGGCCGCCTGCGCTACGCGCTGGATCGCGCCCTCCAGCCCGTCGACGGCTTCAACGGGTTCGACAAGATCGACCAGTTCCAGCCCGCCTCCTACCGCTACCAGATCAACCATATCGGCTACGGGCTGGGCGCGCTCCAGGCGCATTACCTGCCGAACTTCCACGGCTACATGACCCGTGCGCAGAAGAACCTGATCGAGAAATACCGCGATCCCCGGGTCTGGCGTTACTGGCGCCTCGAATCGATGTGGGGGCACCTGAACTTCACCAATTTCGACCCGGCCGCCCGCGACAACATCATGCTGACGGGATGGTACGCGACGCATGTCGCGCAATACATGCACGTCACCGGCGACAGGAGCTATCTGGAGCCGGGCTCGCTGAGCTTCCGTCTCAACGACCGCACCGTCTACAGCCATGACCTGCACAGCATCGTCCGCTCGGTGGTGATGAACATGGATGCGCAGGCGTTCTGTCTCTATCCGTGCGAGCCGAACTGGATCTATCCGATCTGCAACCACTACGCGATGACCGGGCTGGCGGCCTATGACAGCCTGGTCGGCAGCGACCACGTCCGCCGCTACGCCGACGAATGGTATCGCC
>DAOMOI010000288.1:0-3641 GCA_035444225.1 Aquamicrobium sp.
CGGCTCGGCGGCGTCGGCAAGCCGGGCGAGGGGCTGGCCATCGACTACCAGATCGTCACCGAGATCCGCGCCTTCGAGGTGCGGCTCGACGGCGCGCCGCGCGCCGAGGTCTCGCTCTACGTCAAGCTGCTCAACGACCGCAACGGCGTGGTGCGCGCCGCGCGCGGCTTTACCGCCACCGCGCCGCTGTCGAGCGCCGCCGCCGGCAACGACGCCTACATCGCCGCGCTCGACCGCGCCTTCGCGCAGGCGACGCGCGATCTGGTTTCGTGGACGCTCGGCGCGATCTGACCCGCCGGGGAGGCGGACGTGACGGATCAAAGGAAAAGGTTCGAACGGTTCAGGGCGCTGCATGAGAGCGAGCGCGCCTTCGTCATCCCCAATCCCTGGGACGCCGGCTCCGCCCGCCTGCTGACGAGCCTCGGCTTCGACGCTCTGGCGACCACCAGCGCCGGCTACGCTTTTTCGCAGGGCAAGCTGGATTCGCTCACCGACCTCGGGCGCGATGAAATTCTCGACAATGCGGCCGAGATCGTCGCCGCGACCAACCTGCCGGTGTCGGCCGATCTCGGCAACGGCTTCGGGGCCGCGCCCGAAACCTGCGCCGAAACCGTCGTTCTCGCCTGCGGCGTCGGGCTTGTCGGCGGCTCGATCGAGGACGCCACCGGCGATCCCGCCTTCCCGATATTCGAGCTGCCGCAGGCGGTCGAGCGCGTGCGGGCAGCCGCCGAAGCGACGCGGGACCTGCCTTTCCTGCTGACGGCGCGGGCCGAGAATTTCCTTTGGGGCAGGCCCGATCTGGACGACACGATCGAGAGGCTGCGCGCCTTCGCCGCCGCGGGAGCCGACGTGCTTTACGCGCCGGGCCTGCCGGACCTCGATGCGATCCGCGCCATCTGCGCCGCCGTGGACAAGCCCGTCAACGTGGTCATGGGCCTGAGAGAGCCGTATTTCTCCGTGGCCGAATTGTCGGAGGCGGGGGTGCGCCGCATCAGCGTCGGCGGATCGTTCGCCCGCGCCGCGCTCGGCGCGCTGATGCGGGCCGCGCAAGAGGTCCGCGATGTCGGCACGTTCAACTATGCCGCCGAAGCCCTTCCCGGCAGCGTAATCGCCGATCTCTTCTCTTCGGAAAAGCCGGCCTGAACCCTGACTGCGCCGGCACGATCCCACGAATCAGAAAGGCGGGCCTCGCAGCCCGCCTTTTTCATTCTGCCGGCCTGACCGGGCCGGCTATTTCAGCCGGCCGCTGGCGTGGGCGAGCATGGTGTAGACCTTGCCGGTGTCCGAGGTCAGGTAGGTCTGGGTCATGATGTTGTCGCGGTCGTTGCGGCCGACATCCTGAAGCAGCTTCTCGAAATCGCGGCAATAGCGGTCGACAGCGGTGCGGAACTCGCTGTCGGACGCGTATTTGCGGCGGATTTCCTCGAAGGTCTGCTGACCCTTGAGCGTGTAGAGCCGGCGCGTGAACACGTTGCGCTCGCCGGCGCGGTAGCGGTTCCACAGCTCGATCGACGCCTCGTGGTCGATGGCGCGGGCGATGTCGACCGACAGCGAGTTCAGCGATTCGACGACATGGAGCGGCGAACGCTCGGGAACCGCCGGCTGCGCCGCGGGCTCGGGCCGGGCTTCCTCGCGCTCGGCCCCGCGCAGCAGGTCCTTGACCCAACCGCCGGTGGGAACGGGCTGCGGTGCCGGCTCGCGCACGGCCGTCGCGTCGAGGCTGCCGCGCAGCGGCGCATCGGTGAAGGGCGAGGGCGGGCTGAGCGGCGGCGGCGGGGCCAGCACCTGCGCCGGCGCGGCCGGGGCGGGCCCGCGCGCGGGCTTGCGCTGCGAGGCGTCGAAGGCGCGGCCGGACTTGGCGACGATGTCGGCCAGTTCCTTCAGCGCGTTGATCTGCTCGCTGACGGCGCGGCGCATGGCGGTGGTAGACTGCTTGGTTTCCTCCGGCAGCTCCATCACGCCCTTCTTGACCTCCGCGCGCGTCTGCTCCAGCTCGCCGCGGATCGTGCCGGCGGTGCGGCGGATTTCCTCGGTCGCCTCGGCGAAGCGGGTCGTGGCGCTCTCCACCGCCTCGGTGATGGCCGCGCGGATCTGCTCGGTCGAGCTGCGGGTGCGGCCTTCGGCCTTCTCCAGCGCCTTGCCGACCAGATCCTCGAAGGAGCGCATCACCTGCTCGATCTCGCGCGACTTGCCGACCAGCCCCGAGGCCAGGCTCTCCAGCGCCTCGCGGCGGCCGTCGAGGGTCGAGGCGAGGTCGTCCTGGGCCGTGCCGAGCAGGTCGCTGGCCGATTGCAGGACGCGGGCGTGCTCGTCGAAGCGCGCGGCGATGCCGGCGACGTCCTTGAGCGTCGTCGTGGACAGCTCGTTCAGGCGCCCGGCATTGGCGTCGATCAGCCGCGCCGAGGAGGCGAAGGACTGCGCCGCCTTCTCGGTGTTGGCGGCGAAACGCTCGGCCGTGCCGACGATCTTCTCGTCCAGCTCGGAGAGGTTGCCGGCGGCCATGTCCACCAGCTGGCCCAGCTTGTCACTCGACACGCCCAGCCGGTCGAGGAGCGTGTTGACGCTCTGCGACAGGTTGCTCGAGGCCGCGTCGACCGCGGTGAGCGTCTCGGCCGTGCGGGTGGCGAGCGCGTTGACCAGCGCCGCGTTCTGCTGGCGCAGGCGCTCCGCCGCCTGTTCGGTGGCGATCTCGAGGCTGCGCTGCAGCTCGCCGCCGCTTTCGGCCAGCCGGTCGACCAGCGGCGCGGCGTTCTCGTCGAGGATGCGCGACAGCTCGTTCGAGCGCGCGGCCAGAAGCGCGTTCAACTCGCGCGTCTTGTCGCCGAGCGCGCCGGCAACGCGGTCGGTGGACTCGGCGATGCGGCCGTTGACGGCATCGAACGTACCGGCCAGGGCCTCGGCGCGGGCGGCGAGGGTGGCTTCCGCCGTCTCAACATGGCCGGCGATCGTCTGGCCGACCTCGACGGCGCCGATGCCGAGGCGCTGCGCGGCATCCGTGATGGTGCCGTCTATGCGCGCGGCCAGCGCGTTGGCTTGCTCGTCGAGCCGCGCGGCGGTGGCCCGGGTGCGGGCGGCGATGGTCTCGTCGGCCTCGGCGAAGACGCGGGCGAATTCCTCAGCGCGCCCGGCCATGCGGCCGTCGGCGGTCTCGATTGAGGTGACGATGTCGGCTGCGCGCGCCGCGAACAGGCCGGCGGCGTTGTCGGCATGGGTGCGCAGGTGCTCCCCGGCGGCCAGCGTGCTGTCGGCGATGCGTCGGCCCGCGGCGTCGAACAACTGCTCGAACGCGCCGAGACGCTGGCCCAGCGCCTCTTCCATCTCGCCCGAACGCGCGCCGAGAAGGCCGGCGACCTCTTCGGCCCGCGCGCCCAGCGCGCGCTCCATCTCGTCGACGCGGGCGCCGAGATTGGCGACCACTTCGCCGGCGCGTGCGCCGAGCGTGCGCTCCATCCCCTCGACGCTGGCGCCGAGGCTTGCGACGACCTCGCTGGCCCGCGCACCAAGCGTCTCCTCGATCCGGGAGACGCTGGCGCCGAGCGTCTCGGCGGCTTCGCCGGCGCGGGCGCCGAGCCTGTCGACCATGGCGTCGGTGCGCGCGCCGAGCGTCGAGGCGATCTCGTCGGTGCGGGCGATCAGGCGCG
>DAOMOI010000289.1:0-1108 GCA_035444225.1 Aquamicrobium sp.
CCCAACCGCCCGAAATGCGCGGATCAGGACGTCTTGCCGGCCTTTTCCTTGGTGGAGGCGACGGTCTCGTCGGTGCGATGCTCGACGGTCTTGGTGTCGTCGTCGTCGTCCGACATGCCCTTCTTGAAGCTCTTGATGCCCTTGGCCATGTCGCCCATCAGCTCGGGGATCTTGCCGCGCCCAAACAGGAGCAGCACCACCACCAGGACGATGAGCCAGTGCCAGATCGAGAAGGTACCCATAGCGATCTCTTTTCCGTGTCTATCGAAGCCGCTTTCCCGCAGCCTTGTGTTGATTTATGCGCTTTCGCCGGTTCTTTCAAACACGAAGCACATTCGTCCCCCTCATCGTAAGCCGGATTTTCCGCGCCGCACCGGACAAAGCGCCGCACCGCGTCGGCCGCCCCCGCCCGCGACGGCCGGCTCCACCCGCTCGACCACGCCAAGGAACCGGCGTGATAGCACCCGCGCGGGCGTTTGCCCATGCGTTTGTGAGGTGTCGGGACCGGAAAACCATATGTGGCGCGCCCGGGCCCGGGGCGCAACGGGGCCGGGTTCAATCCTCGGTGATGCGCGGGGTCAGCAGGCCGAGCTCCTCGAGGTCGATGTCGGTCAGCGGGTCCTCGTCGTCGGCGAGCAGGTCGGGGTCGGCCGGCGGCTGCGGCACGGAAAAGCCGGTCGGCATGCGCGGCGACAGCAGCCCCGCCCCCTTCAGCTCGTCCATGCCCGGCAGGTCGCGCACCTCCTCCAGCCCGAAATGGTCGAGGAAAGCCTCCGTCGTTCCGTAGGTCACGGGCCGGCCCGGCGTGCGGCGGCGGCCGCGCAGCCTGACCCAGCCGGTCTCCAGCAGCGTGTCGAGCGTGCCCTTCGAGGTCTCGACGCCGCGGATCTCCTCGATCTCGGCGCGCGTGACCGGCTGGTGATAGGCGATGATGGCCAGCACCTCGAGCGCGGCGCGCGACAGCTTCTTCTGCTGCACGGCGTCGCGGCTCATCAGGAAGGCGAGGTCGCCCGCCGTGCGGAAAGCCCAGGCGTCGCCGACGCGCACGAGATTGACGCCGCGCCGCTCGTAATGGCGGCGCAGCGCCTCCATCACCGCCGGCACGTCG
>DAOMOI010000289.1:1138-3589 GCA_035444225.1 Aquamicrobium sp.
TCGCCGAGACCGGCTCGGCCGAGGCGAAGACGACGGCCTCGGCCATGCGCATCGCTTCGGCGAGATCGGGGCCGGTAAGGTCGGGCGAAGCCGCGTCGTCGAGCACGAAGGGAATGACCTTGCCGCCGCCGCTCATGGCGCGCCCTCCGCCGGCGTCCGCTTCTGCCGCGCGCGCAGGTAGAGCGGCGCGAAGGCCTCGTCCTGCCGCACTTCGAGCGCGCCTTCGCGCACCAGTTCGAGGCTGGCGGCGAAGGAGGAGGCGATCGCCGTCGCCCGCTCCGCCGGCGAGGTGAGATAGCGGATCAGGAACATGTCGAGCGCGGTCCAGTCGCCCGCCTCGCCCACCAGCCGCGTCAATATCTCGCGCGCGTCCTTCAGCGACCACACGCCGCGCTTGGCGATCTGCACGTTCGTCACCGCCTGGCGCTGGCGCTGCGCGGCATAGGCGCTCAACAGGTCGTAGAGCGTGGCCGAATAGCGGCTGTGGCGCTCGACGATCACCGTTTCCGGCATGCCGCGCGCAAACACGTCGCGGCCGAGCCGGTTGCGGTTGACGAGGCGGGCGGCGGCATCGCGCATGGCCTCCAGCCGCTTCAGGCGGAACTGGAGCACGGCCGCCAGCTCCTCGCCGCTCTCGCCCTCGTCGCCCGGCTGCTTCGGGATCAGGAGCTTCGACTTGAGGAAGGCGAGCCACGCCGCCATGACCAGATAGTCGGCGGCAAGCTCGAGCCTGAGCTTTCGCGCCTGCTCGATGAACGCGATATACTGCTCGGCCAGCGCCAGCACCGAGATGCGGGCGAGATCGACCTTCTGGTTGCGGGCAAGGTGCAGAAGCAGGTCGAGCGGCCCCTCGAAGCCGCCGACATCGACCACCAGCGCAGGCTCGGACACGCCCCGGTCGCCCTCGTCCGTCCCGGACCAGAGCCTTTCCAACGGCGCCGCCTTCTGGTTGCCCTTCGCGCTCACGTGGTTTTCCGTCTCCTAGACCACCGCCTCGAACATGGCGGCGAATTCCGCCCTGATCGCATCCTCATCCGCGCCGTCATCGGCGCTCAAGCCCGCGACGGCGCGCTCCGCCCTCCGCAAGGCCTCTCCCGCGAGGGGAGGCACCGCGCCGGCGACGGCGCGCATCTCCTCCATCACCCCGTTACAGTGAAGAACGACATCGCAGCCCGCCGCAAGGATTGCCTCGGTCCTCGCGGCGAAATCCCCAGAAAGCGCCTTCATCGAGACGTCGTCGCTCATCAACAGGCCGTCGAAGCCGATCTCGCCGCGGATGATCTGCGTAATCGCGCGCGACGAGGTCGTCGCCGGCCTGTCCCTGTCGATCGCGGTGTAGACGACATGCGCGGTCATCGCCATCGGCGCGTCATTGAGCGCCTTGAACGGCGGAAAATCGTGCGCGCGCAATTCGTCCAGCGACGCTTCGACCACGGGAAGGTTGTGGTGGCTGTCGGCGAAGGCGCGGCCGTGGCCGGGAATGTGCTTGATCACCGGCAGCACGCCCCCGGCCTGCAAGCCCGCCATCGCCGCCCGGCCCATGGCCGCGACCGTGTCCGGGTCCTTGCCGTAGGCGCGGTCGCCGATCACGTCATGCGCGCCCTCCACCGGCACGTCGAGCACCGGCAGGCAGTCAGCATTCAGGCCGCAGCGCAGGAGGTCGAAGGCATGCAGCCGCGACATCAGCCACGCGGCGCGCTGGCCGGCCTGGCGGTCGTGGCGATAGAGCGCGCCGAGCGCCGCCCCGGTCGGATAGTTGGGCGCCAGCGGCGGGCAGACGCTGCACGCGCCCGCCCTCCTGATCGACGAAGACCGGCGCGTCCGGCCGCCCCGCGCAGTCGCGCATCGCCGCCGCGAGGTCACGCAGCTGCCCTGCCGATTCGACATTGCGGGCGAAAACGATGAAGCCCCACGGCCGCTCGTCGCGGAAGAAGGCGATTTCGTCGGGGGTGAGCGCCGTTCCCGACGCGCCGAGGATGATTGCTTTTGATTCGCTCATGAGTGGAATCATAGCCGCAAGCCGCGCTTTGCGCACCGGGCGGAAACGAGGGGCCCGAAACGAGGGGCTTGAAACGACGAAGCCGCCGCGCTGGCCACGCGGCGGCTTCGTTTCATTCGTGAGCGGTTCAGCGCGAGACGAAGCAGCTTCCGCCGGCCGCCTTGTAGCGGGTGCAGAGCTGGATCGCCTCGTCGCGGCCCGAGGCGGGAATGCGGACCCGGTAATAGGTGCCCCTGCCCTCGATGTCGGCGCGCACGATGTTGACGCCGCGCCCCTGAAGCACGCTGTCGTAGCGGCGGGCGAGATCCTGATAGGCGGACTGGGCGCCCTCGGCGGTCGGCTGCGAGGCGATCTGCATCGACCATTCGCTGGTCGCGCCGGCAGGCGCGGCCGCGGCCGGCGCCGAAACGGGCGTCGCCGCGGGCGCGGCTGCGGCGAGGGTCGCCGGACGG
>DAOMOI010000290.1:0-1559 GCA_035444225.1 Aquamicrobium sp.
GCTACGAGAAGGCCGATTTCGACAAGCCGATGATCGGCATCGCCAACGGCCATTCGACCATCACCCCCTGCAATGCCGGCCTCCAGCCGCTGGCGGACGCCGCCGTCGCCGCGATCAGGGAAGCGGGAGCCAACCCGCAGACCTTCGGCACGCCGACCATCTCCGACGGCATGTCGATGGGCACGGAGGGCATGAAATACTCGCTGGTCTCGCGCGAGGTCATCGCCGATTGCGTCGAGGTCTCGGTGCAGGGCCAGTGGATGGACGGGGTGCTGGTGCTGGGCGGCTGCGACAAGAACATGCCGGGCGGCATGATCGGCATCCTGCGCGCCGACGCGCCGGCGATCTATGTCTATGGCGGCACCATCCGCCCCGGCAAGTGGAAGGGCGAAGACCTGTCCATCGTCTCCGCCTTCGAGGCGGTCGGCGCCTTCATGGCCGGCGACATGAGCGAGGAGGATTTCGAGGGCATCGAGCGCAACGCCTGCCCCACCACCGGCTCCTGCGGCGGCATGTACACCGCCAACACCATGAGTTCCTCCTTCGAGGCGCTCGGCATGTCGCTGCTCTATTCCTCGACCATGGCGAGCCCCGACAAGGAAAAGCTCGACAGCGCCGCCGAGTCCGGGCGCGTGCTGGTCGAGGCGGTGAAGAAGAACATCAAGCCGAGCGACATCGTCACGCGCAAATCCATCGAGAATGCGGTCGCGCTCATCATGGCGCTGGGCGGCTCGACCAATGCGGTGCTGCACTATCTCGCCATCGCCAACGCCGCCGGCATCGAATGGACGCTCGACGATTTCGAGCGCGTGCGCCGCAAGGTGCCGGTGCTGTGCGACCTGAAGCCGTCGGGCAGATACATGGCGGTCGACCTGCACGACGCCGGCGGCGTGCCGCAGGTGTTGAAGATCCTGCTCGATGCCGGCCTGATCCACGGCGATTGCCTGACCATCACCGGCCGCACGCTGGCCGAGGAACTGGCCGACGTGCCGGCCGCGCCGCGCGCCGACCAGGACGTCATCATGCCGATGGAAAAGGCGCTCTACCGCGAGGGCCACCTCGCCATCCTGAAGGGCAACCTCGCCGAGGACGGGGCGGTCGCCAAGATCACCGGCCTCAAAAGCCCGGTCATCTCCGGCCCGGCGCGCGTGTTCGACGACGAGCAGTCGGCCATGGACGCGATCCTCAATGACCGCATCCGGCCAGGCGACGTCGTCGTGCTGCGCTATCTCGGCCCCAAGGGCGGGCCGGGCATGCCGGAGATGCTCGCTCCCACCTCGGCCATCATCGGCCGGGGCCTGGGCGAAAGCGTCGGTCTCGTCACCGACGGCCGCTTCTCCGGCGGCACATGGGGCCTCGTCGTCGGCCATGTCGCGCCCGAGGCCTATGTCGGCGGCGCCATCGCGCTGGTCGAGGAGGGCGACACCATCACCATCGACGCCCACAAGCTGCTGCTCCAGCTCGAGGTGGGCGAGGACGAGCTTGCCCGCCGCCGCGCCGCCTGGACGCAGCCCGAGCCGCGCTACCGGCGCGGCGTGCTGGCCAAGTTCTCGGCCCTT
>DAOMOI010000290.1:1569-3580 GCA_035444225.1 Aquamicrobium sp.
GCTCGCCCGCCCCGCCAATGAAGGCGCGCTGACGGGTTGAGCGCCGGCGCGGGGGAAATTTCATTCCATGCCCCCGTCACGGTCAAGGAACGGAAATGCGCGAAACGGATTGATTTCGACGATCCGCTCGCGCCGGAATGCCCTGATGATCCGGTAGAGTGAAGCGTTTCACGAGTGGAGGCCGAAATGAGCCCGACCCGCAGATCGCTACTCCTGGCCGCCGCCGTCGCGGCAGTCTTCCAACTTTCCGCAATCGTCCCCTCCGTCGCCCAGCAGGCGATCGTCAACGTCTCCTACGACCCGACCCGCGAGCTCTACCGCGAGTTCAACGCGGTCTTCGCCAGGCACTGGCAGGAGACGAAGGGCGAGACGGTGCGCATCCAGAACACGCATTCCGGCTCGGGCCAGCAGGCGCGCGCCGTCATCGACGGGCTGGAGGCCGACGTGGTGACGCTGGCGCTTCAGGCCGACATCGACGCCATCGCCAAGGCGACCGGCAAGATCCGCTCCGACTGGCGCGGCACGCTCGCCAACAACAACGCGCCCTACACCTCGACCATCGTGTTCCTCGTCCGCAAGGGCAACCCCAAGGGCCTGAACGACTGGGGCGATCTGGTCAAGGACGGCGTCGAGGTCATCACGCCCAACCCCAAATCCTCCGGCGGCGCGCGCTGGAACTTCCTCGCCGCCTGGGCCTGGGCGCTGAAGCAGAACGGCGGCGACGAGGCCAAGGCGCGCGAATACGTCACCCAGCTTTTCCGCCACGTGCCGGTGCTCGACCCGGCCGCGCGCGGCGCCACCACCACCTTCGTCCAGCGCGGCATCGGCGACGTGCTGCTGGCGTGGGAGAACGAGGCATTCCTCGCCATCAACGAGCTGGGGCCGGACGCCTTCGACATCGTCGTGCCGTCGCTGTCGGTGCTGGCGGAGCCGCCGGTCGCCGTGGTCGACGCCGTCGTCGATGCCAAGGGCACGCGCGAGGTGGCGACGGCCTATCTCGAATATCTCTATTCGCCGGAAGGTCAGAACATCGCGGCAAAGCATTATTACCGCCCGTCGAACCGCGAAGGCGTCGATCCGGCCGAGCTGGAACGGTTCCCCGACCTCGAACTCGTCACCATCGACGACCTCGGCGGCTGGGAGAAGGTCCAGCCCGCTTTCTTCGGCGACGGCGGCATCTTCGACCAGATCTTCCAGCCGGGCAGGTAGCGCATGGGCGAAGCGAAGGCCGCATCCGCACGATCGCAATGGCGCTGGCGCGAACCGAGCGTCATTCCCGGCTTCGGCCCGGCCTTCGGCTTCACCATCTTCTATTTGAGCGCCATCGTGCTGATCCCGCTGGCGGGGCTTGGCTGGCGCTCGGCCGCGCTCGGCTGGGACGATTTCTGGCAACTGGCCACCGATCCCCGCCTGCTCGGCGCGTTGAGGACCAGCTTCTGGACAGCAGGCGCGGCCGCCGCCATCAATATGGTGTTCGGCGTTCTCGTCGCATGGGTGCTGGTCCGCTACGATTTCCCCGGCCGGCGCATCGTCGATGCGGCGGTCGACCTGCCCTTCGCCTTGCCGACGGCGGTGGCCGGCATCGCGCTGACGGCGATCTACGCGCCCAACGGCTGGATCGGCCAGCATTTCCAGCCCTATGGCGTGCGCATCGCCTATACGCCGGCGGGCATCGTCATCGCGCTCGTCTTCGTCAGCCTGCCCTTCATGGTGCGCACGGTGCAGCCGGTGATGGAGGAACTGAACCGCGAGGTCGAGGAGGCGGCGGCCACGCTGGGCGCAAGCCGCCTCCAGACGATCCTGCGCGTCATCCTGCCCGGCCTGATGCCCGCCATCCTGACGGGGCTGGCGCTGTCCTTCGGCCGCGCGGTCGGCGAATACGGCTCCGTCATCTTCATCGCCGGCAACATCCCTTACGTCTCTGAGATCGCCCCGCTGCTGATCTATATCCGCCTGGAGGAGTTCAACTATCCGGCCGCCACCGCCATCGGCGCGATCATGCTGGTGCTGG
>DAOMOI010000291.1:0-3576 GCA_035444225.1 Aquamicrobium sp.
CGCAAAGATAGAGCGCGCCGGGGTTCTTCGCCTTCAATGCGCCGACGAGCCGGGCGACGGCCCCCGCCTGCTCCGGTCCGCCGAGATAGCCCGACAGCACCGCGCCGACCTCGCCCAGCCATGGCGCGGCCGCGAGATCGTCGATCAGCGCCGCGAATTCCTCGGCCGGCGGCACGATGCGCGTCGCCCTGCCATGGCCCGGATGCCACGGCAGGATCACGGTCGGCACCGCCCAGACCGGCAGGCCGAGCGCCTCGAGCGCGAACACGGCGGCGCGGTTGCCGACGGTCCCGCGCACGACATGGCTCGATATGACGATGACGGCCCGTTCGGCCGCGGCCTGACTTTCCGCCATCGTCTCAGCCGCCGCCCGAGGACGAGAAGTCGACCAGCCACCAGATGATGTAGACGAGCAGCCCGACGCCGAGCCAGCGGCCGATGCGCGTGCCCCAAAGCTCGACCCGGTCGCCGCCCCCCGCATCGCCTTCCTGGACGTCGCGGCCGGCCATGTGATCGGCGACGCGGCGCGCCATCGACGCCTCGCTCTCGGCCCCGACCCGGCCGATGATGCGGCGCGATTCGGCCTCGTCTTCCCGATCCCGGTTCATGCTGTCATCCTCGCTGGCCGAGATTAGCCCCGCCGCGGCCCCGCGCACAAGCACGACATCGCCGGCGCAGCTATCGTTTTCCCGCGCCGGGATTCGCGCTAAGGTCGCGGCCGTTCAACTTTCTCGGGAATCGCTCCATGCGCGCTCGCACCGTGTCCTCTCCCTCGCCGCGCCGGCTTCTCGGCCTCCTCGCCGTGGCGCTGATGCTGCCGCTGATGGCGGCCTGCGGCTTCAACACCATCCCCACCAACGAGGAGCGCGCCAAGGCCGCCTGGAGCGAGGTCCTGAACCAGTACCAGCGCCGCGCCGACCTGATCCCCAATCTGGTCGAGACGGTGAAGGGCTATGCCGCGCACGAGCGCGAGGTGCTGGAGGCGGTGGTCGAGGCCCGGGCCAAGGCGACGCAGACGCAAATCTCGCCCGAGCTGTTGCAGGACGAAGCCGCCTTCCGCGCCTTCCAGGAGAATCAGGCCCAGCTGACCGGCGCGCTGTCGCGGCTGCTCGCCGTGGTCGAGAACTATCCCGACCTCAAGGCCAACCAGAACTTCCTCGCGCTTCAGGCCCAGCTCGAAGGCACCGAGAACCGCATCGCGGTGGCCCGGCGCGACTATATCGAGGCGGTCCGTGTCTACAACACCTCGCTCCGGACCCTGCCGTCGATGATCTGGGCCCGGATCTGGTTCACCGACAACGAACCGTTCCAGAACTTCACCGTCGCCGAGGACAAGATCGAGGTGCCGCAGGTGAACTTCGGCAACGATTGACCGATACATGCCTGTCCTGCATGCCTTGCGCCGCCCCTCATCCCCCTGCCGGGACCTTCTCCCCGTGAATGGGGGGAAGGAGATTGGCCGCAACGCCGCCGCTTTCCCTTCTCCCCTTCCACGGGGAGAAGGTGCCCGAAGGGCGGATGAGGGGCAGCGCAGGCTTCGGCCACTAATCCTCTTCCTTCTCCTCCTCTTCTCCTTTCCCGTCCTTGCCCAGCAGCTGCCGGCGTTGACCGGCCGGGTGGTGGACAACGCCGACCTGATCGATCCGGCCGCCGAAGCCGCGCTGACGCAAAAGCTCGCCGCCTTCGAGCAGAAATCGTCGGACCAGATCGTCGTCGCCACCGTTCCCGACCTCGGCGGCGAGGCGATCGAGCCCTATGCCAACCGCCTGTTCCGCCACTGGGGCCTCGGCCAGGCCGGCGAGGACAACGGCGTCCTGCTTCTCGTCGCCCGCGACGACCGGCGCATGCGCATCGAGGTCGGCTACGGGCTGGAGGGCACGCTGACCGACCTGCACTCGAAGCTGATCATCGAGAACACGATGACGCCGGCCTTCCGCGCCGGCGACTTCGCCGGCGGCATTTCCGCCGCCGTCGACGACATCGTCACGGTGCTCGAAGGCAATGGCGAGGAGCTCGAGGCGCGCGAGCGCCGCAACCGGCAGAACCAGAGCGTCGAGGACTGGATCGAGACGACCATCCTCATCGTCTGGATATCGCTTTTCGCCGGCGCCTTCCTCTTCGCCATCCTGACCCCGATTTTCGGGCGCAGGCTGGGGCCGTCGCGCTACAGATGGCTCGGCGTCACCATCGACTATGGCAGCGCGGGCGGCTCGGGCCGCTCCTCGCGCGGAGGCTGGTCCTCCGGCGGCAGCGGATGGTCGTCGGGCGGGGGCGGCTTTTCCGGCGGCGGCGGCTCGTCGGGCGGCGGCGGCGCCTCGGGAAGCTGGTAGAAACGGGAGTACAGGCATGGATCGCACGCTGACACCGCAGGACCACGAAGCCCTTTGCGACCGCATCAAGGCGGCGGAAGCGACGACGAGGGGCGAGATCTACTGCGTGGTCGCGCGCGCCAGCGACGGCTATTTCTTTCCCGCCGCCTTCATGCTGGCGGTGGGCGTGATGCTGGCCAGCATCGCCGTCGGCGCCTGGCTCGACCGCGACTGGCAGGTCGTCGGCCATCTCGGCTTCGCGCTGTGCCAGGCGGCCGCGCTCGCCGCCGCGCTTGTCGTGCTGCGCCTCGTGCCCGGCCTCGCCATCCGCCTCACCCCGCGCGCCCTGCGCTATCGCCGCGCCCACGACAACGCCGTGCGCCAGTTCCTCGCCCACAACGTCCACCTGACCGAACGGCGCACCGGCGTGCTGATCTTCGTCTCGCTGGCCGAACGCTACGCCACCGTGGTGGCGGACGCCGCCATCGGCGACAAGGTGGCGCAGGCCGAGTGGGACGCCATCGTCGAGCGCGTCGTCGCGGCCGCGAAGGCCGGCCGGCTGACCGAGGGGCTGGCCGACGCCATCGACAAGGCCGGGTGGCTGATGGCGCAGCACTTTCCCGGCGGCGTCAGCAATCCCAACGAGCTGGACGACCACGTCGTCGAGATCTGACGCTTAAGGCACCTGTGCGAAACCGCGGCCGCGCCGCCGCGCGGCTTGCCCGCCGGCCCGCTCCGGGTCTATGGTTAACAAATCATGAAGACGCTGACGATCGACATCCGAAAGGCCGAACCGCGCGACGCGACGGCGATCGCCGACGTCCACGCGCAGTCGTGGCAGGGCGCCTATGGCGGCATCATTCCCTTCCGCGCGTTGCGCGCGATGATCTCGCGCCGCGGCGCGGCCTGGTGGGCCGACGCCATCCGCCGCGCGGCCAGCGTCATCGTCGTCGAGATCGGCGGCGAGGTGGTCGGCTACGCCACGCTCGGCCGCAACCGCGCCCGCGTGCTGCCGCAGCAGGGCGAGATCTACGAGCTTTACGTCAAGCCCGAATATCAGGGCATCGGCCTCGGCACGCGCCTGTTCGCCGCCGCCCGCGACAGGCTCGCCGCGCATGGGCTGACCGGCCTCGTCGTCTGGGCGCTCGAGGACAATGCCGGCGCCACCCGCTTCTATGCCGGGGCCGGCGGCCGCGACGTGGCCGAGGGCGTCGAGGTGTTCGACCAGCACGCGCTGCGCAAGCTCGCCTTCGTCTGGGACTGACCC
>DAOMOI010000292.1:0-3563 GCA_035444225.1 Aquamicrobium sp.
ACCGACTGCGACAGGTCGATGATGTGGACGTTGTTGCGGGCGCCGAAGATGTAGGGCGCCATCTTCGGGTTCCAGCGGTGGGTCTGGTGGCCGAAGTGAACGCCAGCTTCGAGAAGCTGGCGCATGCTGAAATCAGGCAGAGCCATTCGTTTCTTCCTTTCCGGTTTGCCTCCACGGGCCAACGACGGAAAGGAGCAAGCCCCAACCGCCACCGGAGGTCTTCGCCGGATTTCTCCCGGTCGCAGACCCAAAGCCCGTGTGTGGAATGAGCGCGCATATAGAGGGTATGGCGGCAAAAGGCAACCGGCACCGCGCAAAGCCTATTGCGTGCAGTTCTGCGGCGCCTCGAACAGGTCGAGATCGACCAGCGTGCCGGTCATGGAGAAATCGCCGTAATCCATGACGAGGTCGCGCGTCATGCCGTTTTCGTAGAGCTTGAAGCTGATGCGGTAGGTCGGCAGCTCCTCGCCGTCCGCGCCCGCCTCCTCGAGGTCGAAATAGGCCATGTCGACCGGCCAGAAAGAAGCTCCGGCGAGGTCGCCCATCGCCTTCAGCTCGGGGTCGCCCGTGCTCGCCCTGGCCGGCTTGCCGATGACGACGGTGGTGGTCATCACCTTGTCGGCCTCTTCGGAGCCGTCGAACAGGGTCGATTCGTAGAAGGTCTCGCCCTTGCGGGCGTTGGCGAGCAATTCCTGCAAATGACGGGTTGGAAACTGCGTCGCCTCCAGCGTCATGCGCTGCTTCTGCGGCTTTTCCAGCGACACCACGGTGCCGTCGCCCTCGACGCGGGCCGAGCCCTTCAGCTCGGCGTTCAGCTCCTCGTCGACGAAGGAGCGGGTGACGAAGTTGAAATGCCTGCCCTCCCCGTCCTCGTAGGTGGTGGTCTGCTGGTCGGTCAGGCGCGAGGTGTCCTCGGTGTCGATGCGGGTGACGAAGCGGAACGTCACCGTGTAGCCGTCGCAGGGCGAGCCGGCGAACTCGTAGACCATGCGCCCGGCGATGCCGGTGATGCTGGACCGGTCGGAGGCGGTGTCGAGCGACAGATCGTAGACGGCACGGTGCGGCACCAGCGTTCCCGCGCGAGCCGCGGCGGCGGTAGCGCCGAGCGCGGCCGCGAGCGAGCCGGAAAGGACAAGGGCAAGAGCAGGCGCAGCGCGCATCGGCATTCGTCTCCCCGCGGCGGAGCCGCAAACAAATCAGCGCGGCAGAACCGCAATCAAATCAGCACGGCCGGGCCGCAGTCCAGTCAACGTCGCGCCGGGTGGCACGACCGTTTGCCGCCGGCGCGCTATTCACCACGGGATGCATTCGTGGCACAAGCATGGCGCATCCGCGCGGCATCGTTTTCGCCGCCAGCATAAGGAATAGACCATGGCCGACACAATCCAAAATCGCCTCGCCGCGCTTGGCGTCACCCTGCCGGCGGCGGCCGCGCCTGCCGCCAACTACGTGCCCTTCGCGCAGTCCGGCAAGCTCGTCCTCACCGCCGGCCAGCTTCCGCTGGTCGATGGCAAGCTGGCGGCGACCGGGCTTCTCGGTCGTGATCTCGACACCGCCGCCGGCAAGGAGATGGCGCGCCTTTGCGCGATCAACGTGCTGGCCCAGCTTCAGGCCGCGACCGGCGACCTCGACAGGATCGCGCGGCTGGTGAAGATCACCGTCTTCGTCGCCTCCACGCCCGATTTCACCGAGCAGCACCTCGTCGCCAACGGCGCCTCGGATTTCCTCGTCGAGGTTCTGGGCGAGGCCGGCAAGCATGCCCGCTCGGCGGTCGGCGTCGCGGTGCTGCCGCTCAACGCCCCGGTCGAGATCGAGGCCATCGCCGAGCTGGCCTGACGCCATGAGCGACCTTTCCTGGCTGACCCGCCGGCCGATCGCCCATCGCGGCTATCACGACATGAACCGCGCGCGCTGGGAAAACACGCTGTCGGCCTTCGACGCCGCGATCGAACGCGACTACGCCATCGAATGCGACGTGCATCTTTCCGCCGACGGCGTGCCGGTCGTGTTTCATGACACGGTTCTCAACCGGCTCGCCGGGCGCGACGGCTTCGTCCACGAGATGACGGCGGCGGAGCTTGCCCAATGCAAGGTCGGCGGCACGCAGGACCACATCCCGACGCTCGCCGAGATGCTGGCGCGGGTCGGAGGCCGCGTGCCGGTCGTCATCGAGCTGAAAGGCGTGGAAGGCAAGGACGAGGCGCTGGTGGCGGCCGTCGCCAGGACGCTTGCAGCCTATCGCGGCAAGGCGGCGATCATGTCCTTCGACCACTGGCTGGTGCGGCGCTTCGCGACGGACGCGCCGGGGATTCCCGCCGGGCTGACGGCGGAGAAGCGCACGGTTCCCGCGCTGGAAGCGCATTTCTCGATGCTGGCGCACCCGATCTCCTTCGTCTCGTTCAGCGTCACCGATCTCCCGAACCCGTTCGTCTCCTTCGTGCGCGACAAGCTCGCCATGCCGGTCATCACCTGGACCGTGCGCGACGAGGCGGCGAAGGCCGCGACGCGCGCTTATGCCGACCAGATGACCTTCGAGGGTTTTCAGGCGTGAGCGGCTTGCGGCGGATTGTGGGCCACCTATCTGCAAGGCCATGAGCGAGCGCCGCCACGACGACGAGACCACGCGCGAGGACGGCTTCGTCCTCCGCGCCGTCCCCGGCATGGCGGCGTTTTCACGGGAAGAATGGAGCACGCTCGCCGGAACCTCGCGCATCGAGTCAACGCGCTCTGCGCCCGATTCCGAAACACCGTACAACCCCTTCATTTCTCACGACTTTCTTTCCATTCTGGAAGAGAGCGGCTGTGCCGCGGCGCGGACGGGCTGGCAGCCGCTGCACCTGCGGCTGGAGACGGCGGACGGCGCGCTGGTCGGGGCCGCGCCCTGTTATGCCAAGAGCCACAGCCAGGGCGAATATGTCTTCGACCATGGCTGGGCCGACGCCTTCGAGCGCGCCGGCGGCAGCTACTATCCCAAGCTGCAGGTCGCGGTGCCGTTCACGCCGGCGACCGGCCCGCGGCTGCTGGTGCGGCCGGACGCGAGCGCCACCGCCGCCCGCGCCGCGCTGGCGGGCGGGCTGAAGGCGCTGTGCCGGCAGGCCGGGGCGTCGTCGGCCCATGTCACATTCGCCGTCGAACCCGACATCGCGGCGCTGCGCCAGGCCGGCTTCCTGCACCGCACCGACACGCAGTTCCATTTCTTCAACGAAGGCTATGGCAGCTACGACGATTTCCTCGCCACCCTCGCCTCGCGCAAGCGCAAGGCGCTGAAGCGCGAGCGGCGTGAGGCGCTTGCGGCAGGCATCGAGATCGACTGGCTGACGGGAAGCGATCTCACCGAAGCGGCGTGGGACGATTTCTTCGCCTTCTACATGGACACGGGCGGGCGCAAATGGGGCCGGCCCTATCTCAACCGCGCGTTCTTCTCGTTGCTGGGCGAACGCATGGCACGCGACATCGTGCTGGTGATGGCGCGGCGCGGCGGCCGCTACATCGCCGGCGCCATCAACTTCATCGGCGCGGACACGCTATACGGCCGCAACTGGGGCTGCATCGAAGACCACCCC
>DAOMOI010000293.1:0-3511 GCA_035444225.1 Aquamicrobium sp.
GTGAACGGGGAGAGGAGCGATGGCCGCGACCTCGCCGCTTCCCCTTCTCCCCGTTCACGGGGAGAAGGTGGCCGAAGGCCGGATGAGGGGCAGCGCGGCGAGCGACGATCAGCAGCAACCGGCATGAAAAAGGCGGGCACGAGGCCCGCCTTTCCTGCATCGTCCTGCCAGCGGCCGCTTACTCGGCCTGCTTGGCGCGCTCCTGCTCTTCCTTGAGCTTCTTGGCGAAGTCGTCGGTGTTCTTGGAGACGAATTCCTGGATCTTGCGCTGGCGGTCCTCGATGTCGGACTGCTGCAGCGGCGCGCCGTCGAAGGCGCCGGTGAAGCCGTTGAGCGACACCTGGATCGGGTTCGGCTGGTTCTGGAAGTTGACCGAAGTGAGCGTCACCTGCTGGCCGCGCTTGAACGAGGCGACGAGCTGGTCGGAAAGCGGCACCTCGGCGATGCAGCGGTCGGGCAGGCAGATCATGTAATCCACCTTCTGCGTCTGGCCGCCGTCGATCTGCATGCCGATGCCGGGCGGCACCATGCGGCCGGACGGAACCGTGACCTGGAAGATCTTGCGGTTGATCTTGCCCTTGACCTCGATCAGGCTGACGGCGGTGAGCAGCTGGCCGGTATCGGCGACCATGATGTTCTGCACGTTGCAGATATCGACGTCCTCCTGCTTGGAGCACGCCTTGAACCAGCCTTCCGGCAGCTGCTGTTGCTGCTGCTGGGCGGCGGCGGGCACGGCGGCGGCGGCCGCGATGCCGAACGCCGCGGCGGCGAGAATGGAAAGTCGGGACACGTCGGTCTTCCGGCTGTTCATGGGGTCGTTGTCCTCTCAGGCGTCGAGCGTTTGCGGGCCGTGACCGGCTTTCGCCATGCTAGTGTCGGCGAAATACGGCGACAGCATGACTCTTCCGCCGCCTGTTACACCGCCCGCGCCCGCGAATCCAGAGGCATCCACGGCAAAGCCCCATCAACTTCGCCTCATTCGCTCCGCATCCCGTGCTAGGTTTACGCGAATCACCCTGCCGGAACGCGACACGACGGGAGACTATCCAATGCGCCTTCCTTTCGCCGCCGCCATGGCCTTTCTGGCCGGCGCGCTGACGATCCTCCAGACGCAAGCGCAGACACAGGCAGATTCGGGCCCCGGTCCCGCCCCCGGCTCCGTCCATGCCATCGCCATGCACGGCGAGCCGGGGCTGCCGGCTGACTTCACCCATTTTCCCTACGCCAACCCCGACGCGCCGAAGGGCGGCCGCATCGACTATGCCGTGCAGGGCTCGTTCGACAGCCTCAACCCCTTCATCGTCCAGGGCGACGGCGCGCGCGGCCTGTTCGACCAGTATTTCGGCATGAACGTGTTCGAGAGCCTGATGCTGCGCTCGCGCGACGAGGCGTTCACGCTCTATCCGCTGATCGCGGAAAGCATCGAGACCGACGAGGAGCGGTCCTTCGTCGAGTTCACGCTCGACGCGCGCGCCCGCTTCTCCGACGGCACCCCGGTCACGGCGGACGACGTCATCTTCTCGATGGAGCTTCTGGCCGAGAAGGGCCGCCCCAACTACCAGAACTGGGTCAACGCCGCCGAGAAGATCGAGAAGGTGGGGACACGCGGCGTGCGCTTCACCCTGAAGAAGGACGCCGGCCGCGAGACGCCCCTCCTCCTCGCCCAGCTGCCGATCCTGCCCCGCCACGCCACAAACGCCGAGCGGTTCGACCGATCCTCGCTCACGCCCCCGGTCGGCTCCGGCCCCTACACGGTCGAGCGCGTCAGCCCCGGCGAGCTGCTGGTGCTGAAGCGCAACCCCGATTATTGGGCAAAGGACATCCCCTCCAAGCGCGGCTTCGACAATTACGACGAGATCCGCATCAGCTATATCCGCGACGACAACACCCTGTTCGAGGCATTCAAGAAGGGCGTGACCTCGATCCATATCGAGACCGACACCGGCCGCTGGACGACCGGCTACGACTTTCCGGCGGCGCTCGACGGGCGCGTCATCAAGGACAATTTCGAGTTCGGCCTGCCTTCCGGCATGTACGGCTTCGTCATGAACACGCGCCGCCCGGTCTTCGCCGACCGTGCCGTGCGCCAGGCGCTCGTCTCCCTGTTCGACTTCGAATGGGCCAACCGCAATCTGTTCAACGGCGCCTATGAGCGCACGAAAAGCTATTACGACGGCTCCGAGCTGTCGTCTTACGGCATCCCGGCAAGCGAGGCCGAGCGCGCGCTGCTCGCACCCTTCCCCGATGCGGTCCTGCCCGAGATCATGGAGGGAAAGTGGGCGCCGCCCGTCTCGGACGGTTCGGGCCGCGACCGAGAGTTCCTGCGCGCCGGCATGGAGGCGCTGAATGCCGCCGGCTATAAGCTCGAAGGTCGGCGCATGGTCGGCCCGGACGGCAGGCCGCTCGCCTTCGAGATCATGCTGAACGGCAATGCCGGCGTGCCGCTCGCCACCTCGTGGACGCGCACGCTGGAGCGCCTCGGCATCGAGGCGACCATCCGCGTCGTGGACTCGGCGCAATATCTCCAGCGCCAGCGCACCTACGACTACGACGTGATCCTGCAGAACTTCACCTCGTCGCTGTCGCCCGGCGCCGAGCAGCTCGCCCGCTGGGGGTCGAGGAGCCGCGACCTCGACGGCACCTACAATTTCGCCGGCGTGGCCGAGCCCGTTCTCGACGCGCTGATAGAGGCGCTGCTTACCGCGCGCTCGCGCGAGGATTTCATCGCCGCCGTGCGCGCCTATGATCGCGTGCTTTTGAGCGGCGCCTACGTCGTTCCGCTCTATAATCCGCAGATCAACCGCTGGATCGCCCGCTGGCGGCAGATCGAACGGCCCGAAACCACCCCGCTCTACGGGCCGCAGTTCCAGACCTGGTGGCGCGCCGCGAACTGAAGGAAACGCATCATGGACGACAAGACCGAGATCACCGTCGACGTCATCTCCGACGTCGCCTGTCCGTGGTGCTTCATCGGCATGAAGCGGCTGGAGCGCGCCATCGTCCAGACGCCCGAGGTCGACGTTTCCGTGCGCTGGCGTCCCTACCAGCTCGACCCGACCATCCCGCCCGGCGGCCTGCCGCGCAAGGCCTACATGCTGCGCAAGTTCGGCTCCGAGGAGCGCCTGCGCGAGATCCACGACCGCATCGTGCCGCTCGGCGAGGTCGAGGGCATCCGCTTCAATTTCGACGGCATGGCGGTTTCCGCCAACACGCTCGACGCCCACCGCCTGATCCGCTGGGCCGCCTCCGACAAGGCTCCCGCCGGCGCGCAGGGCACGGTGGTGCGCCGCCTTTTCGAGATCAATTTCGAGGAGGCCGGCGACATCGGCGACCGCGCCGTGCTGGCCGGGGTGGCCGGCGAGGCGGGCATGGACGCCGGCCTGATCGAGCCGCTTCTCGCCTCCAATGCCGACATCGAGGCCGTGCAGGGCGAGATCGAGACCGCCGCGCGCATGGGCGTGCGCGGCGTGCCCTGCTTCCTGATCGAAGGCAAATACGCCGTCATGGGCGC
>DAOMOI010000294.1:0-3500 GCA_035444225.1 Aquamicrobium sp.
CATCATGCGGGCGATGGGTTCCAACGCCCGCCCGATCGCGCGGGTGTTGGCGGCGTCGAGATGGACGCCGTCGATCGGCGACGTCGCCGCCACCGAGCCGGCATCGAAGAAGCCGCAGCCTTCGGCGTCGGCGAGATCGGCGTAGAAGCCGGCGATCATGCGCGACTGCTCGACCCCGCCGGCGAACATGGCCGCATATTCCGGGCTGGCGGTCTCGCACAGAGGCGGCGGCGCGACGATCAGAACCGCCGGCGGCTCGTCGGCGCCGTCGCGGGTGGCGTTCAGCCGCACGATCTCGACCAGACGGCGCATGCCCTGCATGGCGGCGAGCGCCGTGCCGGCGATGGCCGGCTTCATGTCGTTGGAGCCGAGCAGGAGGATGACGAGATCGAGCGGCGCGTGGGTGTAGAGCGACGTCGGCAGGATGCGCGCGCCGTTGCGGTCGCAGGCCGCCAGATGCTCGTCATAGGCCGTGGTGCGGCCGCGCAGGCCGTCCGCCACGACGTGGACGGACGGCCCGAGCGCCTTGTGCAGCACATTCGGCCAGCGATCCTCAAAGGCATGGCGGCCGCCGGTCCCGGCGTCGCTTCCCCAGGTGATCGAGTCGCCGTAGCAGAGGATCGTCTTCATCTATGCCCCGCGCACCCCGGCTTACAACTGGCGCAGGCCGAGCGCGACGAACAGGAACAGCGCGCCGTTGGAGATCAGCTCCACCGCGAGGAAGATGCCGAGCACCGTTCCCGCCGCATAGGGGAAGTTGGTGAAGATGAAGACCGCGAGCACGATGGAGAGGATGCCCGACACCAGCACCCAGCCCCAGCCGGTGACCGGGCGCAGCGACATGGCATAGAAAATCTTGATCGCGCCCGTGACCAGCAGCAGCACGGCGACGAGCAGCGTCAGCGACACCATGCCGGCCAGCGGGTTGAAGACCAGCGAGACGCCGACCACCAGCGACAGGACGCCGAACAGCAGCGCCCACAGGAAGCCGCCCCAGCCCTGGACCTGGAACGACTGGATGATCTGCAACCCGCCGAGCAGCATGAAGAACCAGCCGGCGAGAAGGGTGGCGGCGAGCGTCGCCGCGAAGGGGTCGAGCAGCGCCAGAACGCCGCCGACCAGCGAGACGACGGCAAGCACCGCCATCCATATCCACGATTTCCTGAGCTTCTGGGTATGCGCAGTCGCAGTCATGGCCTTAACCTTTCAGGCACCGGCCGGGCGCCCTGCCCGGCCACAAAACCAGCCCAGCCCCTTCAACCCGTTCTCAAACCAGCATCGACAGCGGGTTCTCGACGATGCGCCGAAAGGCGGCGACAAGCTCCGCGCCGAGCGCGCCGTCGACCGCGCGATGGTCCGTCGACAACGTCACCGACATGACGGTGGCGATCCTGATCTCGCCGTTCTTCACCACAGCGCGCTCCTCGCCGGCACCGACCGCGAGGATCGTGGCATGCGGAGGGTTGATGACGGCGGCGAAATCCTTGACGCCGAACATGCCGAGATTAGAGACCGACGTGGTGCCGCCCTGATACTCTTCCGGCTTCAGCTTGCGGCTCTTCGCCCGGGCGGCGAGGTCCTTCATCTCGTTGGAGATGACCGAGACCGTCTTCTCGTCCGCCTTGCGCACGATCGGCGTGATCAGGCCGCCGGGGATCGACACCGCGACGCCGACATCGGCGTGGGCGTGCTTCAGCATGCCGGCATCGGTCCACGAGACATTGGCGTCCGGCACCGCCTTCAGCGCCAGCGCGTAGGCCTTGATGACCATGTCGTTGACGGAGAGCTTGTAGGCCGGCGTCTCGCCCTTTTCCGTCTTCGTCACCGGGGCGGCGTCGTTCAGCTGCTTGCGCAGGGCCAGCAGCGCGTCGATCTCGATGTCCACCGTGAGGTAGAAATGCGGGATCGTGTTCTTGGCCTCGGTCAGCCGGCGCGCGATGGTCTTGCGCATGTTGTCGTGCGGGACGAGCTCGTAGGAGCCTTCCTCGAACAGCTTGAGCACGGCGTCGTCCGACGCGGCCTTGGCGGCCGGAGCGGGCGCGGCCGCTTGCGGAGTTGCCGGGGCAGCCTTCGGCGCGCCGCCTGCAATCGCTGCCTCGACATCGGCCTTGACGACGCGGCCATGCGGGCCGCTGCCGGAAACCGCGCCGATGTCGATGCCGGCATCTTTCGCGATGCGGCGGGCAAGCGGCGAGGCGAAGGTGCGGCCCTCGCTCGATGAAGCCGGAGCCGGCTTCGGCGCGGGGGCTTGCGCGGCAGGCGATTGGGGCGCTGCGGCCGGCTGCGGGGCGGCGGCAGGCTCGGCCTTCACCTCCTGTTTCGCAGGCTCGGCTTTCGCCTCGGGCTTCGGCGCGGCGCTTCCGGCCGAGGCGGCAGCGGCCGAGGCATCCTCGCCTTCGGCGGCCAGCACAGCGATCACGGCATTGACCTTGACGCCCTCGGTGCCGGCCGGGACGACGAGCTTCGCCACCGTGCCCTCATCGACGGCCTCGACCTCCATGGTCGCCTTGTCGGTCTCGATCTCGGCGATCACGTCGCCGGGGGCGACCTTGTCACCTTCCTTGACCAGCCACTTGGCGAGATTGCCTTCCTCCATCGTCGGGGAAAGCGCCGGCATGGTGATTTCAATCGGCATCGCGCGCCCTCCCCCTCAGGCCCTGTAGGTGACGGCCTTCACCGCCTCGACGACCTCGGCCACGTTCGGCAATGCCAGCTTTTCCAGATTGGCGGCATACGGCATCGGCACGTCCTTGCCGGCGATGGTGATCACCGGCGCGTCGAGATGGTCGAAGGCGCGCTGCATGACCTGGCTGGCGATATGGTCGCCGACCGACGATTGCGGAAAGCCCTCCTCGACCATGACGAGGCGGTTGGTTTTCTTCACCGAGGCCAGCACCGTGTCGAGATCGAGCGGGCGGATGGTGCGCAGGTCGATGATCTCGGCGTCGATGCCCATGCCGCGTAGCTCGGCCTCGGCCTTGATGGCATAGGTCATGCCGATGCCAAAGGAGACGATGGTGACGTCGCTTCCCTCTTTGTGGATGCGCGCCTTGCCGATGGGCAGGACGAAATCGTCCATCTTCGGCACGTCGAAAGTCTGGCCGTAGAGGATCTCGTTTTCGAGGAAGATCACCGGGTTGGGATCGCGGATCGCGGCTTTCAGCAGGCCCTTGGCGTCGGCAGCCGTATAGGGCATCACCACCTTCAAGCCCGGAATATGGCCGTACCAGGCGGCGTAGCACTGCGAGTGCTGGGCGCCGACGCGGGCGGCGGCGCCGTTGGGGCCACGGAAGACGATGGGCGCGCCCATCTGGCCGCCGGCCATGTAGAGGGTCTTCGCCGCCGAGTTGACGATGTGGTCGATCGCCTGCATGGCGAAGTTGAACGTCATGAACTCGACGATCGGCTTCAACCCGGCGAAGGCGGCACCGACGCCGAGGCCGGCGAAGCCGTGCTCGGTGATCGGGGTGTCGACCACGCGGCGCGGGCCGAACTCCTGC
>DAOMOI010000295.1:0-3484 GCA_035444225.1 Aquamicrobium sp.
CATGGTCAGCTTGTCGTAGTCGAGAACCTGGCCCTCGCGGGTGTTCTCGACCTTGTAGGAGACCTTCTTGACCGGCGAATAGAGGCTGTCGACCGGGATCAGGCCGATCGGCGCGTCCTCGGCGCGGTTGCGCTCGGCCGGGACATAGCCCTTGCCGGTGTCGACGGTGAACTCCATGCGGATTTCCGCGCCCTCGTCCAGCGTGCAGATGACGTGGTCGGGGTTGAGGATCTCGACGTCGCCCACGGTCTGGATGTCGCCGGCGGTGACGGTGCCCGGGCCCTGCTTGCGCACGACCATGCGCTTGGGACCGTCGCCGTCCATGCGGATGGCGATTTCCTTGATGTTGAGCACGATGTCGGTGACGTCCTCGCGCACGCCGGCGATCGAGGAGAATTCATGCAGCACGCCGTCGATCTGCACCGCGGTCACGGCCGCGCCGCGCAGCGACGACAGAAGCACGCGGCGCAGCGCGTTGCCGAGCGTGAGGCCGTAGCCGCGCTCGAGCGGCTCGGCGACCAGCGTGGTCAGCGTCTTGCCCTTGGAGGAGAACTCGATCTTGTTGGGCTTGATCAGTTCCTGCCAGTTTTTCTGGATCATTTCGGGATTTCCTTCCGTTTCCCGCCACCATCCAATCGTGGCGGGCAAAACCGGGAACCCGGAGAGGAGCGCATGAAAACGCGCTCATCCGGTCTGTTCGAATGGTTCAGACGCGACGCTTCTTGCGCGGGCGGCAGCCATTGTGCGGGATCGGCGTCACGTCGCGGATCGAGGTGATGGTGAAGCCGGCGGCCTGAAGGGCGCGCAGCGCCGATTCACGGCCGGAACCGGGACCGCACACCTCGACCTCGAGCGTGCGCATGCCATGCTCCTGCGCCTTGCGGGCGCAATCCTCGGCCGCGATCTGCGCCGCGAAAGGCGTCGACTTGCGCGAGCCCTTGAAGCCCTGCGCGCCGGCCGACGACCAGGCAATGGCGTTGCCCTGCGCGTCGGTGATGGTGATCATCGTGTTGTTGAAGCTCGAATTGACGTGCGCGACGCCGGTCGAGATGTTCTTGCGTTCGCGGCGACGAACGCGCCCTGCTTCCTTGGCCATCTGTGGTCCTTCCGTTCGATATCGACGCCGCCGTAATGCCAGCGGCTACACCAAGGGAGTGAGTAGTAAGGTAGTCAGTAGTGAATAGTGAAATCCACTACTCACTATTCCCTACTCTCTACTCGCTTCCTTATTTCTTCTTGCCCGCGATCGGCTTGGCCGGACCCTTGCGGGTGCGGGCGTTGGTATGGGTGCGCTGGCCGCGCACCGGCAGCGACCGGCGATGGCGCAGGCCGCGATAGGAGCCGAGGTCCATCAGGCGCTTGATGTTCATCGAGACCTCGCGGCGCAGGTCGCCCTCGACTTGGTAGTCGCGGTCGATGGCCTCGCGGATCTGCAACACCTCGGCGTCGGTCAGCTGGTTGACGCGGCGGTCGAGCGGGATGCCGACCTTCTCGACGATCTCGGCGGCGAACTTCGCGCCGATGCCGTGGATGTACTGAAGCGCGATGACGACGCGCTTGTTGGTCGGAATGTTGACGCCGGCTATACGAGCCATTTTCTCTCTTCTCCATGTGGGCCGGCGGTTCTGCCGGCGCTTTTCGTTGTCCCGCGTCCGGTGGAGGCCGGCCCTTGCGGGGTTTTCTCATCAAAGCGGCCGCGCGACCCGGTCGGGCCCGCGGCGCTGCGCCTGAAGGGAAGACGCGACCGCATAGTCCCGAAACGGCGGGAAGTCAAGACATTCCGCCGTTTCACCCTTCCCCCTGTCTCGACGGGCCGCGAAACCTCCGCGATCAGGCGAGCAGCGCGCCGATCTGCCTCGTCACCTCGTCAACCGGCGCCATGCCGTCCACGCCCTTGAGCATGCCCTTGGCGTGGTAGTAGCCGGTCAGCGGCGCGGTCTTCTTGTAGTATTCGCGCAGCCGCTCCTCGAAGACTTCGGGGTTGTCGTCCTTGCGCACCGGCTGGCCGGCGGCCTTCGCCTCCTCGGCGCGGCGCACGATGCGGCCGACCAGCGCCCGGTCGTCGACGACGAGCTCGATCACCGCGTCGAGCGTGATCCCGCGCTGGGCAAGCATCGCCTCGACCGCGTCGGCCTGCGCCAGCGTGCGCGGATAGCCGTCGAGGATGAAGCCCCTGGCGCAATCGGGCTGGTCGATGCGCTCGGCGACGATGGCGTTGACGATCTCGTCGGAGACGAGCTCCCCGGCGTCCATCACCGCCTTGGCGCGCTTGCCCACCTCGGTCTGCGCCTGCACAGCCGCGCGCAGCATGTCGCCGGTCGAGAGCTGGACGATGCCGTGCTTCTCGACCAGTCTCTGGGCCTGCGTCCCCTTCCCCGCCCCGGGCGGCCCAAGCAGTATCAGTCTCATCGTCCCCTCTTTCCTCCACGCAGCTTGGATTTCTTGATCAGCCCCTCATACTGGTGCGCGATCAGGTGGCCCTGCACCTGCGCCACCGTGTCGAGCGTGACGCTGACGACGATGAGGAGCGAGGTGCCGCCGAGATAGAACGGCACGCCGGTCGCCGAGATCAGGAATTCGGGGATCAGACAGACGACCACGAGATAGAGCGCGCCGACCGCCGTGATGCGCGTCAGCACATAGTCGATATATTCGGCCGTGCGCTCGCCGGGGCGGTAGCCGGGAATGAAGCCCGAATGCTTCTTCAGTTGGTCGGCCGTGTCCTTGGGATTGAAGACGATCGCCGTGTAGAAGAAGGCGAAGAAGGCGATCATGCCGCCATAGAGCAGCATGTAGAGCGGCTGGCCGTGGCCGACCGTGGCGAGGATCGTGCTCGCCCAGGCCGGCAGGGTCGTGGTGTCGGAGAAGCCGGCCAGCGTCGCCGGCAGGAGCAGCAGCGACGAGGCGAAGATCGGCGGGATGACGCCCGAGGTGTTGAGCTTCAGCGGCAGGTGCGAGGTATCGCCCTGGAACATGCGGTTGCCGACCTGGCGCTTGGGATACTGGATCAGCAGGCGGCGCTGGGCGCGCTCGAAGAAGACGATGCCGGCAACCAGCACAACGGCGAGGATGAGGATGGCGAGGATGATGCCGGTCGAGAGCGCGCCGGTGCGGCCGAGCTCGAGCGTGCCACCGAGCGCGGAAGGCAGCCCGGCGACGATGCCGGCGAAGATGATCAGCGAGATGCCGTTGCCGATGCCGCGCGCCGTGATCTGCTCGCCCAGCCACATCAGGAACATGGTGCCGCCGACCAGCGTGATGACGGCCGAGGCGCGGAAGAACCAGCCCGGATCGGCGACGATGTTGGCGCCGCTCTCCAGCCCGATGGAAATACCGTAGGCCTGAACGACCGCCAGCAGCACCGTGCCGTAGCGCGTGTACTGGTTGATGATCTTGCGGCCCTGCTCGCCTTCCTTCTTCAAGGCTTCCAGCGTCGGGATCACCGACGTCATCAGCTGCATGATGATCGAGGCCGAGATGTAGG
>DAOMOI010000296.1:0-3475 GCA_035444225.1 Aquamicrobium sp.
CTCGATCTCGATGAAGACGGTGCCGTAGTCGACGGTCGAATCCATGACGTCGTCCTCCAGCCCCGGGCCGGGATCGACCAGAAGCTCGGCGTCGACATAGAAGCGCTGGCCGAGCCGCTCCTCCTCGTCGAACAGGCCGTGGCGGGCGAAGAACGCGCAGTTCCTCATGCGGATCGTGTATCTCATCGTCCGGTCCTCCGCGCGGTCAGCCCGCGCTCGATCATGGCGTCGGCAATGGCGAGCGCGTCGGCATTCGTGGCGACGTCGTGGACGCGGAACACCGCCGCCCCTTGCAGCCGCAGCACGAGGCTGGTCGCCGCCGTGCCGACATCGCGCGCCTCGGGCGCGTCGCGGCCCGTCACCGCGCCGATGAAACGCTTGCGCGAGGTGCCGACGGCAAGCGGCCGGCCGAGCGCGTGGAGTTCGCCCAGCCGCGCCATCAGGTCGAGATTGTCCTGCGCCGTCTCCTTGGCGAAGCCGAAGCCGGGATCGAGCAGGATCCTGCCCGGCTCGACGCCGGCCTCGTGGGCGATGGCGAGCGAGGTCGACAGGAATACGAGCTGGTCCTCGATGGGGTCGGCGAGTTTTTCACGCTCGCGCCCGGTATGCATGATGACGAGGCCGGCCCCGGTGTCGGCCGCCACCCTGGCCACCTCCGGCTCGCGCCGCAGGCCCCAGACGTCGTTGACGATGTGCGCACCGGCGGCGACGGCGAGCCGCGCGGTCTCGGCCCGGTAGGTATCGACGGAGATCAGCGCCACGTCTTCCTGCGCCAGCGCCTCGATGACGGGCAGGACGCGCCGCTGCTCCTCGGCGGCGTCGATGGCCGGGCCGCCCGGCCGGGTCGATTCGCCGCCGATGTCGACGATGGCCGCGCCCTCGCCCGCCATGCGCCGCGCCTGCGCCAGCGCCGCGTCGGCGGCGGCATAGCGCCCGCCGTCCGAGAAGCTGTCGGGCGTGACGTTGAGCACGCCCATCAGGACGGCGCGCGGCCCCAGCTCCAGACGGCGGCCATGCGCGAGCGGCCAGATGACGGGATCGAACATGAACGCGAAAGAGCCTTGCGGGGTCGGAACCGCGTTGTGAGCCCTATGGCCGCCAAAATCAACGGCGAACTTTCCCGGCACCGCGCCTCGGGAAGGCCAACGATTTTCGTTGCCTGCGCGGCCGGCCCGTCCCACATTGCCGCCAACAGCAAGAGGAACATGATGATCAGGTTGATGCTTGCCGCGGCGATCGGCGCCCTTCTTGCCTGCCAGCCGGCCGTGGCGGCGAGCGTCGTCAAGACCTACAGCTACTTCACCATCGGCGGCACCACAGTCGACGAGATCGAGAAGGAATTGAAGCGGCGCGGGCCGCAGGTGAAGACGACCGGCCTGCGCCACCCCGGCGCGACGCGCATGGAGTTCACCAGCCGCGTCGGCTACGCCGAGAGCGGTGGGCGCTGCAGCGTGGTCGAGGCGACCGTCACGGTCAAGGCGAACATGATCCTGCCGCGCTGGAAGCGCCGCAAGGCGGCCTCGTCCGAGACGCGGCTGATCTGGGACACGCTGGCCGCCGACATCAAGCGCCACGAGGAAAGCCACATCGTCATCGCCAAGAACCACGCCCGCGAGCTGGAGGAGGCGCTGAAGACCGTGCAGCGCGAGCGCGGCTGCGCCAGGGCGCAGGAGAAGGTGAAGGAGGTGACGGCGCGCATCCTCGCCCAGCACGACCGCGAGCAGGACCGCTTCGACATGATCGAGGGAAAGAATTTCGAGAGCCGGCTGATGCGGCTCCTGCAATACCGGATCGAGCGGATCGAATCCGGCCGCCTCGCCTATCCGTGAGCTATCCCTGCTTTTCGGGCACGCGCACGACGAGGCCGTCCAGCTCGTCGCGCACGACGATCTGGCAGGACAGCCGCGAATTCGTCTGCGGCTCCCAGGCGAAGTCGAGCATGTCCTCCTCCATCGGCTCGGGCGGGCCGACCACGTCTGTCCACGCCTCGTCGACATAGACATGGCAGGTGGCGCAGGCGCAGGCGCCGCCGCACTCGGCCTCGATGCCGGGCACGGAGTTGCGGATGGCGTTCTCCATCACGGTCGAGCCGTTCTGCGCCTCCACCTCGTAGCGGGTGCCGTCGAAGGCGATATAGGTGAGCTTTGCCATGGGACTGCCGTGAAGCTTTGCGGGGAGGACTGGGCCTGCCGCGACAGATACAGCCTCGCCCAATCAAGTCAACCAAGGGCTGGCAGGCGCGGGAAGCTCAGCGGCTGACGGCGGCGATGAAGTCGCGCGCGGCGGCGATCAGCTCGACGAGGCGCGAGACCAGCGCGCGGTCGTCGGGCATGTCCTCGATGCGGGCGGCGCAATCGGCGAGCGCGAAGGCCCCGACGGCGCGCGCCGAGCCCTTGAGCGCGTGGGCGAGCCGCGCCCTTTCCTTCTCGTCGGCGGCGCCGATCGTGTCGCGGACCACGCCGAGCTGGCGCGAGAACATGGCCAGCACCTCCTGCTCCAGCGCCCGGTCGCCCATGGTCTGGCGCGAAAGGTGCTCGAGGTCGAGCGGCCGGCTTCCCGCCGCGCGGGCGGTCTCGCCGCCCGGCCGCGAAAAGGCCATCGTTGCGTGATTGGTCGATGCCGCCCGGCGGGCGGGCGCTGTCGCGGTCTTTCGTGTCATGGAACCACTGTCGCGCCTCATGGTGGAAAAGGCGTTAACGGCACACCCCTGGCTTAAGGTGGGACAGCGCCGTTTCGCGGGCGAAAAACGCCTTCGGTCGCGCGCTGTTAACCCTATATTTAAAGTTTTATCCATGAGGCGAAAACGCGGTTTCCTTTGCCGGACCGTCCCATTACGATACGCGACGGCCCGCAGAAGGCCTTCATAATACGCGGATACGAGGCGTTTCGAACAAATCCGCGATACGAGTACAGGGTGAGCGGCATGGCGCGTAAAGCAACGACGACGGGCAACCTCGACAGCGAGGTGGCCAGGGAACTCGAGGAAGCCCTCGACATCGACCTCTTCACCACGGACGATCCCGCCGACCTCGACGTCGCCGGGGCGATCGCCGATTTCGAGGCCCAGATATCGAAGGCGGCCGAGGACCTGGCCCGCGACTCGGCCGAGACCGGCCCTGCCGCAGCCGCGCCCAAGCCTGCCGAGTCCAAGCCTGCCGCGCCGAAGCCGGAGACGAAGGCTGCGCCATCGAAGCCCGCGGAGGCCAAGCCTGCCGCCCCGAAGTCCACCGCCAAGCCCGCGCCGCAGCCGGCGGCCAACGATCTGCGCCCCATCGAGCCGCCCGCGGCCGCGCCCTTCACCCATGCCAATGACGACCGCCAGCGCGACTACCGCGCGCTCCAGCAGCAGATGCGCCGGGCCAGCCCCGGCACGATCTACTGGGTGGTCAGCCTGCTTTCCCTCGTCTGGATCGTCGGCGGCGCCGTGGTCGGCAGCCTGCTGTTCCAGCCGCCGCTGTGGGAAGTTCGCTCGCTC
>DAOMOI010000297.1:0-3460 GCA_035444225.1 Aquamicrobium sp.
GCGATCGACATCCTTCAGGACATGCGCGAGCGCGGCATGAGCGGCCTCGGCCGGGTCCACACCTTCTATCTTTCCGGCGCCTCGATCGCGCCCGAGACCGCGCGGCAGATCCTCGCCCACGGGATCACGCCGCAGATGACCTACGGCATGACGGAGGTGGGCTCGCACACCTCGACCCTGCCCGGCGACACCGTCGAGGCGATGACCACCACCGTGGGCCAGTGCGTGGCGCGCGCCAACCCCTGCTACGAGGTGCGGATATTCGACCCGGCCGACCGCGACAGGCCGTTGCCGCAGGGGGAAATCGGCGAGATCGGCGGGCGCGGCGCGTCGATGATGCTCGGCTATTACGGCAACCAGGAAGCGACGGAAGCGTCGTTCAACCGGCTCGGCTACTTCATGAGCGGCGATCTCGGCCAGATCGACGCGGACGGCAATCTGCGCATCGTCGGGCGCTCGAAGGACCTGATCATCCGCGGCGGGCACAACATCTACCCCATCGAGATCGAGAGCCTCGCCCTGCGCCATCCCGACATCGTGAAATGCGCCGCCTTCGCGGTGCCCGACGCCCGGCTGGGGGAGAAGGTCTGCCTCGCGGTCGTGCTTCGCGAGGCGGCCTCGCTGAGCGGCGAGGCCGCGCTTCGGCACCTTCGCCAGGAGGGCCTGTCGAAATACGACATGCCCGAATATTTCATGGTCGCGCACACGTTCCCGACCACGGCGAGCGGAAAGATACTCAAGCGGGAGCTGGTCGAGCGCGCGCGGCGCGGCGAACTCGACCTCGTTCCGGTTCGCTGGGTCGAGGATGCCGTCGCATGAACGTCCCCGATCCCGCCTCCCTCGTCTCGCTCGCCGGCAAGGTCGCCCTGATCACCGGCGCGGCGTCCGGCATCGGCCGCGCCCAGGCGCTGCTGTTCGCCCGCGCGGGCGCGCGCGTCGTCGCGGTGGACCGGGACAGGGCCGGCCTCGACGGCCTCGCGGCCGAGGCGGGCGCGAAGGTCGGCGTCGTCGCCGGGGATCTTTCCAGCCCGGAAGGGGTCGGCGCGGTCACGGCCGCGCTGTGGGCGCAGACGCCGCGCGTGGACGTCCTGTGCAACACGGCCGGCATGCTCGACGGCTATGCGCGCAGCCTCGACACCGACGAGGCGCTCTGGGACCGCGTCTTCGACATCAATGTGAAGGCGATGTTCCGGCTGACCAATGCGGTTCTGCCGCGCATGATCGAGGCGGGCGGGGGCGTCGTCCTGAACATGTCCTCGGTCGCCTCCACGATCGCGGGAGGCGGCGGCGCGGCCTATACCGCCAGCAAGCACGCCGTCGTCGGCTACACCCGCCAGCTGGCGTCGGACTATGGCCGCAAGGGCATTCGCGCCGTCGCGATCTGTCCCGGCATGATCGAGACGGAAATGACCGCCGAGGCGCTTCGCAACGAGAAAAGGGCGAGGGCCGTGACCTCGGTTCCGGCCGGGCGCACGGGCCTGCCCGCGGACATCGCGGCGGTGTCGCTGTTCCTCGCCGGGCCGGGCGCGGACTTCATGCATGGAGCGTCGGTGATCGTGGACGGAGGACTCACCGTTCGCTGACGGAAGGCGCCGCGCCGCCACGCCATGCGCGAACAACGGATTTTCAAGCCAGGCCATGACAAGGGCCAGACCATGACAGGGAGTGAGAAATGACATCGCACAGGACATTCTGCGCCGCATTGATGGCGGCGGCCGCGAGCTTCGCCATGCCGGCGGCCGCGGAGACGGTGAAGATCGGCGTGATGACGGACCTTTCCGGCCCGGACAGCGACATGGCGGGCTCGGGCTCGATTCTCGCCGCCCAGATGGCGATCGAGGATTTCGGCGACAAGGCCGGCGGCTTCGACATCGAACTGGTCTCGGCCGACCACCAGCGCAAGCCGGACGTCGCCGCGGCGCTGGCGCTGCGCTGGTATGACAATGAAGGCGTCGACGTCATTCTCGACGTGCCCCTGTCCTCGGCCGGCCTCGCCGTGCAGGAAATCGCCCGCGAGCGCGGCAAGGTCGCCATCTTCTCCACCTCGGCCACGTCGGACCTGACCGGCAAGGCCTGCTCGCCGACGGGCTTCCACTGGACCTACGACACCACGGCGGTTTCGCACGGCACCGCCACGGCGGTGACGCAGAACGGCGGCGACACCTGGTTCTTCCTGACCTCGGACTATGCATTCGGCCATGCGCTGGAAGCCGATTCCAGCAAGGTGATCGAGGAGAACGGTGGCAAGGTGCTGGGCGCCGTGCGCCATCCCGTGCAGAATCCCGACTTCTCGTCCTTCCTCCTGCAGGCGCAGGCTTCCGGCGCGAAGGTCGTCGGCCTCGCGAATTCGGCCAGCGACCTGACCGCGTCGGTGCGGCAGGCCAACGAGTTCGGCCTTCAGCAGAGCGGGCAGAACGTCGCCGCCCTGCTGGCCTTCATCACCGACATCCACAGCCTCGGGCTGGATATCGCGCAGGGAACCTATCTGACGGAAAGCTTCTACTGGAACCTCAACGACGAGACCCGCGAATGGTCGGCGCGCTTCGCCGCCCGCCATGGCGGCGTGCAGCCGACCATGATCCAGGCCGGCATCTACAGCGCGACCCAGCATTACCTGAAGGCGATCGACGCCATCGGGTCGAGGGAGGGTCTGGCGGTCTCCAACAAGATGAAGGAGATCCCGGTCGACGACTTCATGACCGACAATGCCGAGATCTGGCCGAGCGGCTGGGTCAATCGCGACTTCTACCTGTTCCAGGTGAAATCGCCGGAAGAGTCCGAGGGTCCGTGGGACTATTACAAGCTCGTCCGCCGGATTCCGGCCCAGGACGCGAAGCCGCTGGGCTCCGACGACGCCTGCTCGCTGATGACGGCGAAGAAGTAGGCCCGCAAATGCGCCGGGGCCGCGATGCCGTGGACGATATCCGCACCGTGGTGTCGCGGCTTCTGCGCCGCGATTTTCCGGCGCAGCGGCAGGCCTACGGCTTTCGCGAGGCCATCCTCTATGCGCTGGGGCTGGGGCTCGGCGTGCCGGCCACGGACCCGGCGCAGCGTCCCTTCGTGCTGGAGGGGCCCGGTCTGCGCGTCCTGCCGTCGATGGCGGTGGTGCTCGCCTCGCCCGGCTTCTGGCTGCGGGACGCCGATCCGCGCTTTCCCTGGCAGCATGTCCTCCACATGCGCCAGGAGCTGGAGATCCACCGGCCGCTCCTGCCGGAAGACGTCCTGACCGGGCGCACCCTGATCGAGGCGATCCACGACAAGGGCGCCGGGCGCGGCGCGGTTCTGGTGACCCGCCACGAGCTGGCCAATGGCGAAGGCAGGCCGGTCGCGACCGCGAGGAAGCTCGAATATTGCCGGGGGAAGGGCGGGTTCGGCGGCGAGGGCGGCGTCCTCGAACCCGATCATCCCGCCTCCGGCGGCCGCCCGCAGGCCGACCGCGACCGCCACCGCCTCGTCGTCG
>DAOMOI010000298.1:0-3454 GCA_035444225.1 Aquamicrobium sp.
CAGATGCTGGCGCGGCTGCTTGGCCGGTCGAGGGCGCTGGAGATCATGCTGCTCGGCGAGCAGCTGAGCGCGGCCGAGGCGCAGGCCGTCGGCCTCGTCGGGGCGACGCATCCGTCGGCGCAACTGGAGGATGCCGCGCTCGCCTTCGCCCGCCGCTTCCTCCTGTGCAGTCCCATTTCCATTGCAGAGACCAAACGCGCGTTGTACCGCTGCGAGACGGCGGTGCCCGAGGAGGCCGACAGGATCGCCCTCGACGCGGTCGCCGCCGCCGCGGCCGGCTCCGAATGGTGGGAGGGGATGGCCGCCTTTGTCGAGAGGCGGCCCGCCGCATTCAGGATGGAGAAGCGATGAGCACCCGACCCGCGCGCCGACAGGTCTTCAGGCTGTCCAAGGAGCGCCGCGTGGCCGACATCATGGCGGCCGCCCGCTCGGTGTTCCGCGAGAAGGGCTACGAGGACGCCCCCCTCTCCGACATCGCCGAGCAAGCCAATGTCGTCGAGGGCAGCATCTACCGCTACTTCGAGAACAAGCGCGACCTGCTCGTCAAGGTGATCGAGGACTGGTACGAGGGCATGCTGGCCGATTACGACCAGCAGCTCGCAGGCATCACCGGCACGCGCAACCGTCTGCGCTTCATGGTCTGGCGGCACCTCAAGACCGTCCATGACGAACCGTCGCTCTGCAACCTCATGTTCCAGGTGCTGCGCATGGGCGACGACTACAGCCAGACCGCGGTCTATCAGCTGAACCGCGAATACACCCGCCGCACCCTCGACATCGTCAAGGAGGGGATCGCCGACGGCGAGCTTCGCGGCGACGTCTCGCTGCGGCTGGTGCGCGACATGATCTATGGCTGCACCGAACATCACACATGGGCCTACCTGCGCGGGGAAGGCGATTTCGACCCCGATTCCAGCGCCGACGCCATCGTCGACCTCGTCCTGAGCGGCCTGCAGAAGCGGGAGCCGAGCACGCCCATGCAGCCCGATCTCGCCCAGCGCATCGAAAGAGCGGTCGAGCGGCTCGAGAAGATCGGAGTCGCGTCGAAGTCGGGATGATCCACGGGTATCGGGAGGAAGAACGGATGCGATCGCCTGCACAGGAATCCGGTTGGCACGGCGACGTTGCCGCCGCCGGCAGACTGACCGTCCATGAACTGTTCCGCGCCGCCGCCAGGCGCGCGCCTGACGCAGTCGCGATCCAGACCGCCACGGCACGGCTCAGCTATCGCGAACTCGACGAACGGGTCCTGCGGCTGGCAGCCGCCCTTCAGGCAAGAGGCGTCGCCCGCGGCGACCGCATCGCGCTGCTTTCGGAGAACAGGCAGGAATATGCCGAGATCGAGCTGGCCGCCGCCTGCCTCGGCGCCATCGTCGCCTGCCAGAACTGGCGGCTCGCGCCGGGTGAGCTGCAGCATTGCATCGACCTGGTCGAGCCGTCGCTGATCGTCGCCTCGGCCCGCTTCGAGGACACGGCGCGCACCCTCGACCTGTGCGGCAGGCCGCTTCTGGTCATCGAGCGCGACTACGAGGCCATGCTGGCCGAGGCCGCGCCGCTCGAGACCCTGCCGGACGTCGATCCCGAGGACGGGCTCGTGATCCTCTACACCAGCGGCACGACCGGATTGCCGAAGGGCGCGCTGATCAGCCACCGCGCCGAAATGGCGCGCAACATGGTGCTGCGCGTCGACATGAATGCGAGGGAAAGCGACGGTTTCGTCGCCTGGGCGCCGATGTTCCACATGGGCTCGACCGACCAGGTGCTCGGCGCGCTGATGTCCGGCGCGACGGTGTTCGTCATCGACGGCTTCGACGCCGAGGCCATCGTCGACATCATCGAGCATCACGAGATCGGCTGGATGCTGCTGATGCCGGGCTCGATCGAGCCGGTGGTGGAGATCCTCCAGCGCACCGGGCGGCGCGCGAAGGGCATCCGCGCCGTCGGGGCGATGGCCGACCTCGTCCCGCATCACCTGATCGCCGAGCTTTCGCGCCTGACCGGCGCGCCCTACCTCAACAGCTTCGGCTCGACCGAGACCGGCCTTCCGCCGGCCTCCGCCGTGCTGATCCCGCCCGGAACCGTGCCCGAGACGCTGTCGAAGCGCCGGAGCGCGTTCTGCGACCTGCGGCTGGTCGATGCGGACGGAAACGAGGTCGCCGACGGCGAGCCCGGCGAGGCGGCGGTGCGCGGACCGACCGTGTTCAGCGGCTACTGGAACGCGCCGGAGACCAATGCGCGCGATTTCGCCGGCGGCTGGTTCCGCATGGGCGACCTGTTCCGCCGCAACCCGGACGGCAGCTACGATTTCGTCGACCGGGCGAAATACATGATCAAGTCGGGCGGCGAGAACATCTATCCGGCCGAGATCGAGCGCGTGCTGCTTTCGGAGCCCCGCATCAGCGACGCGATCGTCGTGCGCCGCAAGGACGAGCGTTGGGGCGAGGTCCCCGTCGCCTTCGTCTCGCGCAACGACGACAGCCTGTCCGAGGAGGAGATCGAGGCGCTGTGCCGCAAGGAGCTTGCCGGCTACAAGCGCCCGAAGGCGGTGCACTTCATCCGCTTCGAGGATTTCCCGCGCAGCACCACCGGCAAGATCCTGCGCCACGAGATGGAGGCGCGGCTGAAGGCCGGCCGCTGATCCCGGCCGGCGCTTCGGGCATACAGCCCCGAGCCGGTCACGGCTCCCTGAAATAATCCGGCTTGCCCGTCGTCCAGGTCTCGCCCCAAAGCTGGCCGCCGCCGTCCACGGTCAGCAGCTCGCCGGTGACGAACTTGCCCGACGGCCCGCCGAGATAGACGCAGGCCTCGGCGATGTCCCACGTGTCGCCGGCGCGCATCATCGGGTTGGAGCGGGGATAGGCGGCGCGCGCCTGCGGCGTGTAGACCTTCCAGCCTTCCGTCTCGATCGCGCCCGGCGCGATGCAGTTGATGCGGATGCCCAATGGCGCCCATTCGACCGCGACGCTGCGGCTCAGGCCGATGACGCCAGAGCGCGCGGCGATGGTGTGGGCGACGCCGTAGAGCCCGTGCGTGGTCACCACGACGATATTGACGATCGAGCCGGGCCGGCCGGCATCGCGCCATTTGCGCGCGGCCGCCTGCATCATGAACCAGGTGCCGTTGAGATTGGTGTTGATGACGGCATTCCAGCCCTTCACGCTGAAATCAATGGCCGGCTGGGGGAACTGGCCGCCGGCGCTGTTGACGAGGATGTCGAGCCGCCCGTGCTCGTCCCAGACGCGGTCGAAGAAGGCGGCCACGCCTTCCGGCTCGCGGACATCGACCGTATGGCCGCTGCATGCGAGCCCTTTTGCCGTGATCGCCCGCACGACGCCGGCGATCTTGTCCTCGCTGCGGCCGGAGACGACCACATGCGCGCCAAGGCGGGCGAACAGCCACGCGGCGGCGCGGCCGATGCCGCCGGCGCCGCCCGAAACCACGACGACCTGCCCCG
>DAOMOI010000299.1:0-3452 GCA_035444225.1 Aquamicrobium sp.
GCCCGTCACCTTCTGCACCAGCTGGTCGTAGGAGACGCTGTCGCCGAAACCGCACACCATCGCCGCCACCTGCGTGTCGAACACCGGGTGCGGAATGAGGTTGCCGAGATGGAAGATGATCTCGATGTCCTGCCGCGCCGCGTGGAACACCTTGACCGTCGTTTCATCCGCCATCAGGCGGAAGAAGGGGGCGAGGTCGATGTCGGGCGCCAGCGGGTCGATCAGCGCGGTCGTGTCCGGCGAGGCGAGCTGGATCAGGCACAGAACCGGCCAGAACGTCGTCTCGCGGATGAATTCGGTGTCGATGGTGACGAAGTCGGAGCGGCCGAGCCGGTCGATCGCGTCTTCGAGGTCTTGCTGACGGGTGATAAGCGGCATCGAGGTTCCATATCCGGGCGGATATGCCTCAATTCCAGCCATGCGCCGTTGCGTCAAGCCTCTTCTTGTCATCTTCGCCTGTCGCCGCCGCGCCAATGCGCCAGCCGGGCGAAGATTGTGGAGGTGCGCAGAAGCGCGGTGAAGCGGGCGCGTTCCTCGGCCCGCGCCGGGCCGCGCACGCGCATGCGCCAGACGATCAGGCCGATGAAGACGACATAGACCCCGGCCGAGAACAGGAACAGCGCCTGCGGGCCGAAGCGCTGCATGGCGGCGGCGGCCGCGAACGGGCCGACGATGGCGCCGATCGAATAGAACAGCATCAGGGCGGCGTTGAGCATGACATACTCGTTCGGCGCGGCGCGGTCGTTGGCATGGGCCGCCGACAGCGAGAACAGCGGCATGGCGAAGGCGCCGAAGATGAAGACGAGCGTGAAGTTGACGAACCTTCCGCTGTCCGCGAACAGGCCGAGCGCCAGCGCCGCGATGAGCGCGAGCACGGTGGTGACCAGAAGCACGCTGCGGCGGTCGTGCCGGTCCGAGGCGTAGCCGAGCGGGTACTGGATCAGCGCGCCGCCGATGATCGAGACGCTGACGAAGGCGGCGACGTCGGCGGTGCCGAAGCCGACATCCTGCGCATAGACCGGGGAGAGGGTGCGGAAGGCGCTGTTGGTGACGCCGATGGCGATGCAGCCGAGCGCGGCGATGGGCGAGATCGCCCAGGCGCGCCGCAGATCGAGCCTGACGTCGTCCGGCGCGGTCGGGTTGGAGCGGTCGCCGAGCGACACCGGCACCAGCGAGATCGCGATCATGATCGCCATCACCGCGAAGATGGCGAAGCCGTCCGCGCCGATGACCGGGATGAGGAACTGTGCCCCGGTGACGGCGCCGATGTCGATGACGCGGTAGAGCGAAAGCACCCGCGCGCGATTGTCGTTGGAGACGCCGGTATTCAGCCAGCTTTCCATGACCGTGAACAGGCCGGCGAAGCAGAAGCCGGCGACGAAGCGCAACGCCGTCCACACGGTCACGTCGATGGCGATGGCCATGACCAGCGTGGCCGAGGCCGCCACCGCCGCCAGCGCCGAGAAGGCGCGGATGTGTCCGACATTGCGCATGATGCGCACGATGACGAGGCAGCCGAGCAGGAAGCCGGCATAATAGGCCGTGCCCATGAAGCCGATGGCCGTGGCCGAGAAGCCTTCATGCGCGCCGCGCAGCGCGATCAGCGTGCCCTGGAGGCCGTTGCCGCCCAGCACGATGCCGGCGGTGGTGAGGATCGGGATGAGAGGTTTGAGGCCGTTCATGGAATCCCGAAAGGAAGGAGCCTGATAGCTCTATAGGTCGCGCGACCGCGAACTGCCATCGACAATTTCGCGGCGAAGGCGAGTCTCCCCCTCATGGCGGCCATCGGGCTAGGTGTATGGCTGACCCTGTGTTACTCTCGAAATGTTACGTTATGAAACCAATCGAGAAAAAGGGAGAACGCTCGATGGCAAACGAACGGAAACTCAACGATCGTTGGAACGATTTCACGCCTTCCAAGACCGTGTGGGGCTGGTCGATGGCCGGGGCGGCCGTGGCGACGATGATCCTCGGCTTCACGGCCGGCGGATGGACGACGGGCGGCACGGCACAGAAAATGGCCGAAGAGGCCGCCCGCGATGCGCGCGCCCAACTTGCCTCGACCGTTTGCGTGGAGAGGTTCACGGCGTCGGACTCGGCCCGGACCAGTTTGGCGGCGCTGAAGGAAACCGCCAGCTACAAGCGGGACGACTTCATCGCGGACGGCGGCTGGGCGACGCCTGCCGGCTTCGACAGTCCGATCCCCGGCGCGGCCGATCTGTGTGCGGACCAGCTCGCCGCGATGGAAAGCCTGCCTGTTCGCGAGATCGTCGAAACGACGACGAACGGGTGAGGACAACGCCTGTGCCGCGGACCTTGCCGCACTGGCGCGTCCTTGCGCTGTACGCGCTCGCATGGACCTTCACCGTCCCGCCGGCGATGGCTGAAACCAGAATGTGGATCAAGAAGGACGGCGGCATACGGCGCACCTGCCCGTCGATGGCGTGCGGAACGGTCGGCCGCTTCTTCCCCGGCGAGTCCGTGCTGGTCTATGAGAGCGTGGACGGCTGGTCGCGGGTTTCGACCTACTATTCGGCGGGATGCTTCGAAGGCCGGTCTGCCTATGTGGAGGAAGGTCCGAACCGATGCCTGCCCGAGAATGGCATAAGAGACGGCGAATTCGCCGAATGGACGCTGTCCGACATGCTCTCGCCGGCTGATGTCGACGAAGCGGGATGACGCTTCCTGCGGGGCGCCGGCCGTTGCGCCCCGCACCTGTCGTGCTCTCCTTGACAAATCGGCGCCTGCATGCGCTTTTCCGGCGAATTTCGGGCGCGCCGCATCGCGGACGCGACCCCCCTCGACATATTCTTGAAAACCGGAAGATCTCCCATGCACCGTTACCGCAGCCATAACTGCGCCCAGCTCAGGAAGTCCGATGTCGGCGCTTCCGTTCGTCTCTCCGGCTGGGTCCATCGCGTTCGCGACCATGGCGGCCTGCTCTTCATCGACCTGCGCGATCATTACGGCCTGACCCAGATCGTCGCCGATCCCGATTCGCCGGCCTTCGCCGCGGCCGAGACCGTGCGCGGCGAATGGGTGATCCGCGTCGACGGCGAGGTCAAGGCGCGCACGCCCGAGACGGTCAACGCCAACCTGCCGACCGGCGAGATCGAGATATTCGCCGCCGATATCGAGGTGCTGTCGGCGGCGAAGGAGCTGCCGCTTCCCGTGTTCGGCGAGCCCGACTATCCGGAAGACATCCGCCTGAAATACCGCTTCCTCGACCTGCGCCGCGAGACGCTGCACAGGAACATCGTCGCCCGCACCAGGGTTATCGCCGAGATGCGCAAGCGCATGGGCGAAGCCGGCTTCACCGAATATTCGACGCCGATTCTCACCGCCTCGTCGCCGGAAGGCGCGCGCGACTTCCTGGTGCCGAGCCGCATCCATCCGGGCAAGTTCTACGCGCTGCCGCAGGCGCCGCAGATCTACAAGCAGCTGATCATGGT
>DAOMOI010000300.1:0-3449 GCA_035444225.1 Aquamicrobium sp.
GCCGGTTCCCGAGGGCGCCGACACGATCCTGATCCAGGAGGATGCGGCAGCCGGCGACGGCACGGTGACGGCGATGGTTTCGGTCACCGCCGGCCGGCACATCCGCCGCGCCGGCTTCGATTTCAAACCCGGCGAGACCGTGCTGCTGCGAGGTCGCGTCCTCGACCCCGCCGCGCTGTCGCTTGCGGCAGCGACCGGCCGGGCCGCGCTCGACGTCGTGCGCCGGCCGCGCGTCGCCATCCTTTCGACCGGCAGCGAGCTGGTCCCGCCGGGCGTCGCGCCGGGGCCGGACCAGATCGTCGCCAGCAACGCCTATGGCGTGGCGGCGCTGGTCCGCGATGCCGGCGGCGAGGCGCTCGACCTCGGGATCGTCGCGGACGACGAGGCGCGGCTTCGCGCCGCAATCCGAGACGCGCGGGCGTCCGGCGCCGATGTCGTCGTCACCCTCGGCGGCGCCTCGGTGGGCGATCACGATCTCGTCGCCGCCGCCCTTGCGGCCGAAGGCATGGCCCCGGGCTTCTGGAAGATCGCCATGCGGCCCGGCAAGCCGCTGCTGTTCGGCCGTTTCGGCGCGGTGCGGGTGCTCGGCCTGCCGGGCAACCCGGTGTCGAGCCTCGTCTGCGGACATGTGTTCCTGAAGCCGCTCGTCGCCGCGCTAGCCGGCCTGCCGGCCGCGCCGGCGCTGCGCGACGCGGTGCTGGCCGCGCCGATGAAGGCCAACGACCATCGCCAGGACTATGTCCGCGCCGTGGCCCGGCAGGGCGAAAGCCTTGTCGCCACCCCCTTCGTCACGCAGGATTCCTCGGTGCTGACGACGTTCGCGGCCGCGAATGCGCTCATCGTGCGCGCGCCCGGCGCGCCGGCGGCCGAAGCCGGCGATCCCTGCGCTGTCCTGATGCTGCGCTGAGGCCCCGGCCAGCGGCATTTTATGGAACGATTTCCCGGAAAACCTGTTATGATGGTTGAGAAGGGCAAATTGACGGACCATCAGGAGAACACGATGTTCAAGTTCGTTTCCAGTGTGTGCGCGGCGGCGATGATGCTCACCCTGCCACTTACGACGCCGGGGTTTGCCATGCCGAAAGCCGCGCCTTCGTGGGTCGAGCAGGGCGTGACCCAGGTTCAGCACCGTGATCGCCGCGACTGGCGCCGCGGCGGCGACCGCCACTGGCGTGGTGATCGCAACTGGCGCGGCGGCCGCGACTGGCGGCCCGGCCATGCGAGCCCGGGCGGTTGGGAGCGCCGCGGCGACGCCCGCTACTATCGCGGCCATCGCGGCTATCGCCACCATCGCCCCGGCTACCGCCAGTATAAGGGCTGGTGGTTCCCGCCTGCGGCCTTCATCGCCGGCGCCATCATCGGCGGCGGGCTGGCCAACCAGCCCCCGGTAGAGTACCGCCCGCGCGGCAACGCCCATGTCGACTGGTGCTACAACCGCTATCGGTCGTACCGCGCTTCGGACAATACCTTCCAGCCTTACAATGGCCCGCGCCGCCAGTGCAGGTCGCCCTACGGCTGATCGACAGTCCGATAACCCAAGAAACGGGAACCCCGCCTTTTCGGCGGGGTTTCTGCTTTTGAACTGAGCTTGAGTTATTGCGTCGCGGCCAGCAGGCTGGCGTTGCCGCCGGCGGCGGTGGTGTCGACGCAGACGGCGCGCTCGTGGGCATAGGCTGCAGGCTCGAGTCTCTGCGTCACCAGCCGCACCAGCGGCCCCTCGCGCGACGCCAGCGCATTGCGGACGGCGCGCAACGCCTCGCCCCCGGCGGCAAAGGCCACGACATCGACATCCATCGCGGTCAGGGCGGCGGGGTCGGGCGCGCCTTCCAGCACTTCCAGCGGCAGGCCCTTGCCGATCAGCGGCGCAAGCGCCGCGCGCGCGCCGGGCGCGACGCCGAGCACGGCATTGCCGGCGGCGAGCGCCTGGATCGCCTGCCCCAGCAGGGTCTCGCCGTCCGGCCCGAGGCACAGCGCCCGCCCGCGCGGGACAAGCGCCAGCGTGTTGGCCTCGCCGGTCGGGCCGGGCAGGTCGACGGGGCCGAACTCGACGCCGGCAGCGGCCGCGACCGCCGCCGCACCCTTGCCGCGCAGGTGCTTGCGCAGGACCTCGATGCGGTCGCCCCGCGCTGCCCAGCCGCCGCGCCGTGCATCCGGCATATGGTCGCGCAGGGTTTCCAGCGGCAACTCCCTCGCCTGATCCGGGACGGCCGCGGACGGCGCGCCGGCGGCCTTGCGGAAGCGGTGGAGGTAGTGCGGGCCGCCTGCCTTGGGGCCGGTGCCCGAAAGCCCCTCGCCGCCGAAGGGCTGCGAGCCGACGACGGCGCCGATCTGGTTGCGGTTGACATAGATGTTGCCGGCATGGACGCCGTCGACGATGTGCTGGACACGGGCGTCGATGCGCGTGTGCAGCGCGAAGGTCAGCCCGTAGCCCTTGGCGTTGACCGCCTCGATCGCGGCGCCGATGGCGTCGGCCTCGAAGCTCGCGACATGCAGGATCGGGCCGAACATCTCGCGCTCCATCGCGGCGATGCCGGGAACGCGCAGGATGTGCGGCGCGACGAAGCGGCCGCCGGCGGGCGCGTCGAGCTTCGCCACCAGCCGCCCCTCGCCCTCCGCCTTGCGGGCATAGGCGAGAAGCGCGTCGCGCGCCTCGTCGTCGATGACCGGACCGACATCGGTGGCGGCCAGCCACGGGTCGCCGAGCCGCAGCGCGGCAACCGCGCCTTGCAGCATCTCCAGCACCTTGGCCTCGACATCCTTCTGAACATAGAGGATGCGCAGCGCCGAGCAGCGTTGGCCGGCGCTCTGGAAGGCGGAGGCGACGATGTCGCGCACCGCCTGCTCCGGCAGCGCGGTCGAATCGACGATCATCGCGTTCAGCCCGCCGGTCTCGGCGATCAGCATCGCGTCCGGCGCGGCCGTCTTCGCCAGCTGGCGCTCGATCAGCCGGGCGACCTCGCCCGAGCCGGTGAAGCAGACGCCGGCGATGCGCGGGTGGGCCGTCAGCGGTGCGCCGACCGAGGGGCCGTCGCCGGGCAGGAGTTGCAGCACGCCGGCCGGCACGCCGGCCTCATGCAGCAGCGCGACCGCGCGCGCGGCGATCAGCGGCGTCTGCTCGGCCGGCTTGGCGACCACGGCGTTGCCGGTGACCAGCGCGGCCGCCACCTGGCCGGTGAAGATGGCGAGCGGGAAGTTCCACGGCGAGATGCAGGCGATGACGCCGCGCGCCGCGGTGCCCTCTTCCGCGGCCGGGGCCTGCGCCGCGTAATAGCGCAGGAAGTCGGCCGCCTCGCGCACCTCGCCGACCGCGTCGAGCAGCGTCTTGCCGGCCTCGCGCGCGCACAGCGCGAAGAGCTCGGCCGCGTGCTCCTCGTAAAGGTCGGCCGCCTTCGACAGGATGGCGGCGCGCTGCGCCACCGGCGTCGCCGCCCATGCGCCTTGCGCCTTCA
>DAOMOI010000301.1:0-3443 GCA_035444225.1 Aquamicrobium sp.
CCGGCTTCGGCGCGGCGCTTCAGGTCGAGACCGATGCAGACGGCGTGCGCCATATCCGCATCGAGGGCGAGCCGAAACTGACCGGGCAGTCGATCGCCGTGCCGGGCGACCCGTCCTCGGCGGCGTTCCCGCTGGTCGCGGCGCTGATCGTGCCCGGCTCCGACATCGTGATCGAGAACGCGCTGATGAACCCGACCCGCACCGGGCTGATCGAGACGCTGGTCGAGATGGGCGCGGACATCGAGGTGCTGAACCCGCGCAAGGCCGGCGGCGAGGATGTCGCCGACCTGCGCGTGCGTTCTTCGGAATTGAAGGGCGTCACCGTGCCGCCGGAGCGCGCGCCGTCGATGATCGACGAATATCCGGTGCTGGCCGTCGCTGCCGCCTTCGCGCAAGGCGAGACGGTGATGGAGGGGCTGGAGGAGCTGCGGGTCAAGGAAAGCGACCGGCTCGCCGCCGTGGCGCGGGGATTGGAAGCCAACGGCGTCGACTGCACGGAGGGGGAAACCTCGCTCACCGTGCGCGGCCGCCCCGACGGCAAGGGGCTGGGCGGCGGCACGGTCGAGACCCATCTCGACCACCGCATCGCCATGAGCTTCCTCGTCCTTGGTCTGGCGGCGGAAAGGCCGGTCACGGTCGACGACCGCTCGATGGTCGCGACGAGCTTTCCTGAGTTCTTCGGCCTGATGGCCTCACTCGGCGCGCGGATAGAATAGGAGGAACAGGTGATGGAGAATCAGGGCAAGGTCGCGATGGTGGTCGGCGGCGGCTCCGGCATGGGGGCGGCCGCGGCGCGCAAGCTGGCGGAAGACGGCTGGGCGGTCGCGGTGATGTCGTCCTCCGGCAAGGGCGAGGCGCTGGGCGTCGAGCTGGGCGGCCTCGGCTTCACCGGCTCCAACCAATCGAGCGACGACATCGCCCGCTTCGTCGAGGCGGTGATGGCGAAGTGGGGCCGCATCGACGCGCTGGTCAACGGCGCCGGCCACGGGCCGCGCGGCAAGCTCATCGAGTTCACCGACGAGGACTGGCACAAGGGCTTCGACGTCTATTTCCTCAACGTCGTGCGCGCGGTGCGGCTGGTCGCCCCGGTGATGGCCGGGCAGGGGGCAGGCTCGATCGTCAACATCTCGACCGCCTGGGTCGGCGAGCCGAGCGCGATGTTCCCGACCTCGGCCGTGGCGCGGGCCGGGCTTGCCGCCTACACCAAGCTGTTCGCCGACGACTATGCGGCGAAGAACGTGCGCATGAACAACGTGCTGCCGGGCTGGATCGACAGCCTGCCGGAGGTGGAGGAGCGCCGCGAGAGCGTGCCGATGAAGCGCTACGGCAAGGCCGAGGAGGTGGCGGAACTGGTCGCCTTTCTCGCCTCGGAGAAATCGGCCTACATCACCGGCCAGTCGGTTCGCATCGACGGCGGCCTGATGCGGTCGGTGTGAGGGGAGAACAATGACGAGAACCCTCACCGTCTACTACGATCTCCTCTCGCCCTTCGCCCATATCGCCTTCAAGCAGCTCGGCGAATTGCCGCGCGACGTGGTCGTGACGCCAAGGCCGGTCGTGCTGGGCGCGATCCTCGCCCATTGGGGGCAGAGGGGGCCGGCGGAAATCGGGCCGAAGCGGCTTCACACCTACCGGCAGGCCACGCATCTCGCATCGCGCCGTGGCGTGGCGATGCGGTTTCCTCCCCGCCACCCGTTCAACCCGCTCGCCGCGTTGCGGGTGCTTGCCGGCGCGGATGCGGACCTCGCCATGGTCGGCCGCGCCTTCGATTTCGTGTTCGGCCAGGGCCGGGCGGTGGACACGCCGGAAGACCTCGAAGCCTTCGCGGCCGCGGTCGGCGCGCCTGCCGCGTTTGCCGGCGACGACGCCGCCAAGGCGAAGCTGCGGGCCTTCACCGACGAGGCGATCGGGCTCGGTGTGTTCGGCGTCCCGACCTTCGTCGCACAGGGCCGGGCGGGGCCGGAGCTGTTCTGGGGCGTCGACAGCTTCGAAATGCTGAAGGACTGGCTCGCCGACGAGAAGCTGTTCGAGCGCGAGCCCTTCGCCCACCTCGAAACGGTCACCGTCGGTGTCGTCCGCAAATGACCATCGCGGGCAAGACCTTCACCATCGCCATCGACGGCCCCGCCGGCGCGGGCAAGGGCACGATGGCGCGCCGGCTGGCCGACCATTTTCATCTCCACCTGCTCGACACGGGGCTCACCTATCGCGCGGTCGCGCATCGCATGATCGAGGCCGGCCTGCCGCTCGACGACGAGGCGGCGGCCGTCGCGGCGGCGGTTGCCGTCGATCTGTCCGCGCTCGACCGCGAGGTCCTGTCGCAGCACGCGGTCGGCGAGGCGGCCTCGCGCGTCGCGGTCATCCCCATGGTGCGGCGCGTTCTGGTCGACAAGCAGCGCGAGTTCGCGCGCCGGGCGCCGGGGGCGGTTCTCGACGGCCGCGATATCAGCACCGTGGTCTGCCCGGCGGCCGACGTGAAGATCTACGTCACGGCGAGCGCCGCGGTCAGGGCGCGGCGGCGGCTCGCCGAGATCGAGGCGCGCGGCGGCGCTGCCGACTATGCGCAGATCCTCGCCGATATCGAGCGCCGCGACGCCCGCGACATGGAGCGCGCCGATTCGCCGCTCCGTCCGGCTGCCGACGCGCACTTGCTCGATACGAGCGAAATGGATATAGAGACCGCGTTCCAGGCGGGAAGACGGCTGGTCGATCAGGCTCTGGCCGCCCGGAACGAAGGCTGAAAGCAAAAGGCGACGCGCCCGTTTCATTCCCGAAGGGGAGGAAAGCGGTCGGCGGCGCGATTTTTCGCATCGGCCTTCAAACCGGCCCGCCGCATCGTCAAGCGCCGGAATTGCCGCCGCAAGCGGCAAGCTGATCCGCCGGAAGCGGATCGCGATGCGACAACGGGCCAGAACGCAACGCAAACCCACGGCGCCGCCCGAGAAGCCCCCGCCGAACGATGCCGGGGCCGGGCATTTCAGGAGCACATATGTCCCAAGCAAACCCCACCCGTGACGATTTCGCCAGCCTGCTCGACGAGTCGTTCTCCGCCGAGCATTCCGCCGAAGGTTCCGTCGTCAAGGGTCTGATCACGGCCATCGAGAAGGACATGGCCATCATCGACGTCGGCCTGAAGGTCGAAGGCCGCGTCCCGCTGAAGGAATTCGGCGCCAGCGCCAAGGAGCTGAAGCCCGGCGACGAGGTCGAGGTCTATGTCGAGCGCATCGAGAATGCGCTGGGCGAGGCCGTCCTGTCGCGCGAGAAGGCTCGCCGCGAGGAGAGCTGGGTCCGTCTGGAAGCCAAGTTCAACGCCGGCGAGCGCGTCGAGGGCGTCATCTTCAACCAGGTCAAGGGCGGCTTCACCGTCGATCTCGACGGCGCCGTGGCCTTCCTGCCGCGCAGCCAGGTCGATATCCGGCCGATCCGCGACGTCACGCCCCTCA
>DAOMOI010000302.1:0-3440 GCA_035444225.1 Aquamicrobium sp.
AGGAGGAGCAGGTGATGCGCGCCGCCGTCTCCTACGTCAACCAGAAGCTCGGCACGGCGATCCTGATCGGCCGCGACGACGTGATCCGCGAGAACGCCAAGAATGCCGGCGTCGATCTCGACCGGCCCGGGATCGAGCTGGTCAATGCGCGGCTGTCGCGCCGCAACGGCGTCTATGCCGACTATCTCTACGAGCGGATGCAGCGCAAGGGCTACCTGCTGCGCGACTGCCAGCGCATCATCAACAACGACCGCAACCATTTCGCCGCCTGCATGGTGGCGCTGGGCGACGCCGACGCGGTGGTGACGGGCGTGACGCGCAACTATTCGACGGCGCTGGAAGACATCCGCCGCGTCATCGACGCCAAGCCCGGCCACCGGGTGATCGGCGCGTCGGTGGTGCTGGCGCGCGGCCGCACGGTCATCGTCGCCGACACCGCCGTCCACGATATGCCGGATTCGGTGCAGATCGCCGACATCGCCGAGGAGGCGGCAGGTTTCGCCCGGCGCATGGGCTACGAGCCGCGCGTGGCGCTGCTCGCCTACTCGACCTTCGGCCATCCGCAAGGCGAGCGTTCGGAGCGGGTGCAGGACGCGGTGCGCATCCTCGACAAGCGCCGCGTCGATTTCGAGTATGACGGCGAGATGGCGGCGGACGTGGCCCTGAACCCGAACCTGATGCGGCAATATCCGTTCTGCCGCCTGTCGGGCCCGGCCAACGTGCTGGTGATGCCGGCCTATCACTCGGCCTCGATCTCGACCAAGATGCTTCAGGAGCTGGGCGGCTCGACCGTGATCGGCCCGCTGCTCGTCGGCCTGAACAAGCCGGTGCAGATCGTGCCGATGAACGCCAAGGATTCCGACATCGTCAACATGGCGGCAATCGCCGCCTACAATGCCGGGGCCTGAAACCCCGGCATTTCTTTCTCCGGTCCCACCCGGCCCTCGTCAGGCGGCGAAGCGGCCGGCGTCCGGGCCGTAGTGGTTGACGTAGCGCGCGGCGATCGTCGCCACCGGCAGAACGACGAACACGTCGGTGGTGCCGAAGGCGTGATCGACGACGCAGCCCTCGCCGATCCTCGCGCCGAGCCGGAGATAGCCCTTGATCAGCGGCGGCATGGCGGCAAGCGCGGCGCGCGCGTTGATCGCCTCCGCCGGCATCAGGTCCATGGGTCGGAAGCGCGAGGGAACCGCCGCGACCCGCCATTCGCCTTCCGCGAGGCAGTTCTGGGCAAGGAAGGACAGAGCCTCGGCATGGGCGGCCGGCACCGTGCCGTGGAACGAGGCGCAGCCGGTCATCGCGCCGATGCCGTAATGGTTCACATAGGCCCAGATACCCTGCCACAGCACCTCGATGGTGCGCTTGGAGCGATAGGCCGGCAGCACGCAGGAGCGGCCGAGCTCGAGGAAGCGCAGGCCCGGATGGCGCGCCACCAGCGCCTCCAGCTCGAACTCGTCGCTGGAATAGAAGCCGCCGGCAAGCGCCGCGCATTCCTGCCGCATCAGCCGGTAGGTGCCGACGATGCGGCGGTGGTCGGGACCGGGCAGGCCGGCATCGAGCACGACGAGATGGTCGCAGACCTCGTCGAAGCGGTCGGCATCGCGGCGGGCGCGGACGTCGGCGGCGGTGGCCCGCGCGCCCAGCTCCTCGTGGAAGACGCGATAGCGCACTTCCTGCGCGGCGGCGATCTCGCCCTCGTCGCGGGCCAGCCTGACCTCGATCGTGCCGATGCGGCCGAGCACGGCGCCGGCGGTGAGACCGCCGAACGGCATCGTCGCCGATGCGGCGGGGATGCGGTGGAAGTCGTTCACGCAGGTATCGGTCATGGTCACGTGCATGGCTCGTTTTCCTCGCTCGTCGAACGGCCCCACCGGCGCCGAATCGGCATCGACGGACCCGCTTCCTGCCCGCCGCTCTAGGCGGACAATGCAACGCGAGTGTGACAAGGTGCCATGGCCCGACGCGGCGCGCAACGCATCAGCCGGCGGCATGGCTCTCCACCGCCTCGATCATCGCCCGCGGATCGACAGGCTTGGTCAGGAATCCGGTGGCGCCGTGGGCGACGACGCCGTGGCGCGTCGTCTCCTGGCTGTCGGCCGAAAGCACCAGGATCGGCACCGGCGGGCGCGCGTGCCGCTCCTCGTGGCGGCGGATCGCGGCGATGGCCGTGAGGCCGTCCATCACCGGCATGTGCAGGTCCATCAGCACCACGTCGTAGCGATGGGCGCCGCCGGCGTCGGTCAGCGCCTCCACCGCCGCCTTGCCGTTGGGCACGACGTCGACCTCGTGGCCGGCCCGCGCCAGCGCCGAGCGGGCGAGCAGGGCGTTGACGTCGTTGTCCTCGGCCACCAGCACGCGCAATCCCCGGCCGATACCGGCGGCGGGGTCGGCGGCGCCGTCGTCGGCAAGGGCGGGAGCGGCCGGGTCGGACAGGAGAATGCGCAGCAGCGAGGCCACCCGCACCGGCCGCACCAGAAAGCCGCCATGGAAGCGGGCGCCGAAGGCGGCGAGCCGCGCGCGCTTACCGGGCGCGATCAGCGTGATGGTCCGCGCCGTGGCCGGAGCGCCCTCGCGCAGGCGCGCCAGGAAATCGCCGCCGCCGGTCTCCAGCGCCGCGTCGACCAGCAGCGCGTCGAGCCCGCCGCTGGCGAAGGCGGCGACATCCTGCGGCGAGCCGACGATGGCCGCCTCGCCGCCGTGACGCTCGACCGTGCGCGCAAGGGCGCCGGCCTCCATCGCGCTCGCGGCGGCGACGGCGACGCGGCGGCCGCCAAGCGCGCCGGCGAGGTCGATCCGGAGCGCGACCGCATCGACGACCGGGATGTCCACGGTGAAGCACGCCCCCCTGCCCGGCTCGCCCCCGGCGGCGATCGTTCCGCCCATGGCCTCGACGATGCGCCGCGAGATGGCGAGGCCGAGGCCGGCGCCGCCATGGCCGCGCGCGGCATCGCCGTCGCCCTGCTCGAACTCCTCGAACAGGCGGGCGATGTCGTCGCGCCGCAGCCCCGGCCCGGTATCGGCGATGGCGAAGCGCAGGCGCCGCGCAGCGCCCTCGCCGGTGGCCGCCACGTCGACACTCACGCCGCCGGTCTCGGTGAACTTGACCGCGTTGCCGAGGATGTTGACCAGCACCTGGCGCAGCCGGCCGGGATCGGCGCTCATCAGCGCCGGCACGTCGGGGGCGATGCAGCTGCCGATGCCGATGCCCTTGTCGTGGGCGCGCGGCGCGATCAGCTCGACCACGTTTTCGACCAGTTCGCGCGGGTTGACCGGCTGCGGCTCGAGATCGAGGCGGCCGAACTCGATCTTGGAATAGTCGAGCAGGTCCTCGATCAGCGCCAGCAGCGCCGCGGCCGAGGTCGAGACCGCCCCGACATAGGTGCGCTGCTCCGGCGTCAGCTTCGTGTCGGCCAGCAGGGGCGCCATGCCCATGATGCCGT
>DAOMOI010000303.1:0-3425 GCA_035444225.1 Aquamicrobium sp.
TATTCCTCGCCGCCGCGCTCGCGGCGGCGGTCCCTGCATTCGCCGCCGAGACGCTGCTGCTCGCGCCGCGATCCGTGCCCGAATGGAAGGCGGTCTACGGTCGCGTCGAGACGCGCGACCTCGTGCCGGCGCGCGCGCGGATCGGCGGCACGGTGGTCGAGCTTCTCGTCACCGAGGGCGACAGCGTCGCGGCCGGCCAGCGCATCGCGCTGGTGCGCGACGACAAGCTCGCCTTCCAGATCGCGGCGCACGACGCCGAGCTTGGCGCGCTTGCGGCCCAGTTGGCCAAGGCCGAGGCCGAGCTGGCGCGGGGCGCGTCGCTGATCGAGCGCGGCGTCGTCACCGCCCAGCGGCTGGAGCAACTTCGCATGCATGTGGACGTGACCCGCAGCCGCATCGCCGCCGTCGAGGCGCAGCGTGCCGTCGTCGTCCAGCAGGGCGAGGAAGGCGCGGTGCTGGCCCCGTCCTCGGGCCTCGTGCTGTCCGTGCCGGTGACGCGCGGCGCGGTGGTTATGGCCGGCGAGCCGGCCGCCACCATCGGCGGCGGCGGCTTCTATCTGCGCCTTGCCATCCCCGAGCGCCACGCGCGCGACCTGAAGGAAGGCGCGCCGATCCGCATCGCTGCCGGCGGCGTGCAGAGGCAAGGCCGGCTGGCCAAGCTCTATCCCCGGATCGAGAACGGGCGGGTGATCGCCGATGTCGAGGTCGAGGCGCTCGACCACGCTTTCGTCGATGCCCGCGTCGCGGTCGAGGTGCCGGTCGGCAGCCGCGCGGCGCTTCTGGTGCCGCGCGCGGCGATCTCCACCCGCGCCGGGCTCGATTTCGTGCGCGTCGTCATCGGCGATGCCGAGGTCGAGCGCGCCGTGGTGCTGGGCGAGGGCGTCACGCATGACGGCGAGGCGCTGGTCGAGATCCTGACCGGCCTTGCCGCCGGCGAAACCATCGTCGTGCCGTGATGTCCCAGAACCACCTCGGCATCGCCGGCGCGCTGACGCGCGCCTTCATTTCCTCGCCGCTGACGCCGCTGTTCCTCGTCGCCGCCTTCGCCTTCGGGCTGGTGGCGCTGACGGCGCTGCCGCGCGAGGAGGAGCCGCAGATCTCGGTGCCGATGGTCGACATCCTCGTGCGCGCCGACGGGCTGAAGGCCGAGGACGCGGTCAAGCTCGTCACCGAGCCGCTGGAGATCATCGTCAAGGGCATCGACGGCGTCGAGCACGTCTATTCGCAGACGGCGGACGACCAGGTGCTGGTGACGGCGCGCTTCCTCGTCGGCACCTCGGCAGACGCGGCCGTGCTGCGCGTCCACGACAAGCTGCGCGCCAATATGGACCGCATCCCGCTCGGCATCCCCGAGCCGCAGATCATCGGGTGCGGCATCGACGACGTCGCCATCGTCGCGCTGACGCTGACGCCGCAGCCGCAGGCGGCCGCGCGCATCGGCGCGGCCGAGCTGACGCGGGTGGCGCTGGCCCTGAAGGCCGAGATTTCCACCATCGAGGATGTCGGCATCACCTATCTGGTCGGCGCGGTGGAGGAGACGATCCGCATCGCCCCCGACCCGGCGCGGCTCGCGCTCCACGGGGTGACGCTGCAACAGCTCGCCGGCAAGGTCGGCGGCGCCAACCGCGCTTTTCCTGCCGGAAACGTGCGCGACAAGGGCGAGCAGATCATGCTCGTCACCGGCGAGACGCTGGCCACGCCCGCCGCCATCGGCAACCTGCTTCTCACCACGCGCGACGGCCGCCCGGTCTATGTCCGTGACGTCGCCACCGTCGAGTTCGCCGCCGAGCCGGCCGAGGCGCTGGTCTCGACCGTCACGCGCGGCGAGGGCGTGGAGGTGCAGCGCGTGCCGGCGGTGACGCTGGCGGTGGCCAAGCGCGCCGGCGCCAATGCCGTCACCGTGGCGCATGCCATCCTCGCCCGCGTCTCGGCGCTCGAAGGCAAGCTGATCCCGCCCGAGATCGCCGTCGAGGTGACGCGCGACTATGGCGAGACCGCCAACGAGAAGGCGAACGAGCTTCTGTTCCATCTCGGCCTCGCCACCATCTCGATCATCCTTCTGGTCTGGGTCGCCATCGGTCGGCGCGAGGCGGTGGTGGTGGCGGTGGTCATTCCCGTCACCATCCTGCTCACGCTCTTCGCCTCATGGGCTATGGGCTACACGCTGAACCGCGTCTCGCTGTTCGCGCTGATCTTCTCCATCGGCATCCTCGTCGACGACGCCATCGTCGTCATCGAGAACATCGCCCGCCACTGGGCGATGGGCGACGGCCGCGACCGCCGCCAGGCTGCGATCGAGGCGGTGGCGGAAGTCGGCAACCCCACCATCGTCGCGACGCTGACCGTGGTGGCCGCGCTGCTGCCGATGCTGTTCGTGTCGGGCATGATGGGGCCGTACATGTCGCCGATTCCCGCCAATGCTTCGGCCGCGATGATCTTCTCCTTCTTCGTCGCGGTGATGGTGACGCCGTGGCTGATGCTGAAGGCGGCCGGCAAGGCCCCGGTTCACGGCGCGCACGGCCATGCCGATGGCGGCCTGCTTGGGCGCGTCTATGCCGCCGCCGCGCGGCCGGTCCTCGCCTCGAAGGCGCGAAGCGGGGCTTTCCTCGTCGCCGTGGGCGTGCTGACGCTGGCGTCGCTTGCCCTGTTCTACACCCGCGACGTGACGGTGAAGCTCCTTCCCTTCGATAACAAATCGGAATTGTCCGTCGTCATCGACCTGCCGGAGGGCGCATCCGTCGAGGATACCGACGCGGTGGCCCAGCGCGTCGCCGCCACCGTGCTGGCGATGGACGAGGTCAGGTCGGTCCAGACCCATGCCGGGGCGGCGGCACCCTTCAACTTCAACGGGCTGGTGCGCCATTCCTTCCACCGCACCGCGCCGCAGATGGGCGAGGTCGCCATCAATCTGCGCCCCAAGGGCGAGCGTGCACGCGCCAGCCATGCCATCGCGCTCGACATCCGCCAGCGCATCGCTGGCATAGCCATGCCGGAGGGAACCGCGCTCAAGGTGGTCGAGCCACCGCCCGGCCCGCCGGTGATGGCGACGCTGCTGGCCGAGATCTACGGCCCCGATGCCGGGACGCGGCGCGCGGTGGCGGAAAGGGTCGAGGCCGCGTTCCGCGCCGTGCCCTACATCGTCGACATCGACAATTCCTACGGCACGGCCGCGCGCCGGCTGCGCGCCACGATCTCGACCGACGACCTCGAATTCTTCCGGGTCGAGGAGGCGGACGTGCTCGACACCATCGCCATCCTCAATGGCGGCATGACGGTGGGTTATTCGCATCGCGGCGAGGGAAGGCGGCCGCTGCCGATCCGCATCGAGCGGCCCAGGGCTGAGCGCCGGCTCGACGAGCGCTTCCTGACCACGCCCATCCCCGCCAACGTGCTGCCCGGCGACCGCGGCGTGGTCGAGCTGGACG
>DAOMOI010000304.1:0-3391 GCA_035444225.1 Aquamicrobium sp.
ACGAGCCACTGCGGGTAGTGCTGATCGGCACCGACTTCCAGGTCAGGGTATGGGAGGCGTTGCTCAAGATCCCGATGAACCGGGCGCGCACCTATTCCTCCATCGCCGCCGAGATCGGCAAGCCGGCGGCGAGTCGCGCGGTCGGCGCTGCCATCGGCGCCAATCCCGTCTCCTTCGTCGTGCCCTGCCACCGGGCGCTGGGGAAAAGCGGCGCGCTGACCGGCTATCACTGGGGCGTGACGCGCAAGCGCGCCATGCTCGGCTGGGAGGCCGGGCAGACGGCGGCATGATCGCCCCTTGAGAGCGGGGCAATCGCATCCGCGTCATCCCGGCCAAGGGCGCGAAGCGCCCGCCGAGCCGGGATCCATTGGCCGCGCAATCATCAGGAACGGCCCGGTCCTCGCTTCGGCACGCCTTGGCGCCCTCGTCGCAAGCCCGGAACCCGGCCGCGCCGCTCAATGGATCCCGGATAGCCTCCGCTTCGCTCCGGCTTCCGGGATGACGGGGGAGATGCCCCGCCATATACGATTGCCCTGCTCGCGAAAGCAACGCCGCGTTGCTCCTTCAGCCGAAGTGATATATTCAGTCGAATATATCGAAACGGCCCCCATGCGCCCCAGGAGGACAAGGCACCGATGCTCGACCGCAGACGCTTCACCATGCGCATGGCCGCGCTGGCCGCCGGCCTTGCCGCCATGCTCGCCGCGCCGCTGCCGGCGGCGCTGGCGCAGGACACCGTCACCGTCTTCGCCGCCGCCAGCCTGAAGAACGCGCTCGACGACATCAACGCCGCGTGGAAGGCCGAGACCGGCAGGGAGGCGACGATCTCCTATGCCGGCAGCTCGGCGCTGGCAAAGCAGATCGAGGAAGGCGCGCCGGCCGACCTGTTCATCTCCGCCGACCTCGACTGGATGGAGTATCTGTCGGAAAAGGGCCTGACCCGGAAGGACACGGAAGTCCGGCTTCTCGGCAACAGCATCGTGCTGATCGCGCCGGCCGATTCGGGCGTCGCGGTCGAGATCGCGCCCGGCTTCGACCTTGCAGGCGCGCTCGACGGCGGGCGGCTGGCCATGGCCAACACCGACGCCGTGCCGGCCGGCAAGTATGGCAAGGCGGCGCTGACGGCGCTGGGCGCCTGGGATTCGGTCGAAAAAAGCGTAGCCCAGGCCGAGAACGTGCGCGCGGCGCTGGCGCTGGTGGCGGCCGGCGAGGCGCCCCTCGGCATCGTCTACAAGACCGACGCGGCGGCCGAGCCGTCGGTGAAGATCGTCGGCACCTTCCCGGCGGACAGCCATGAGCCGATCCTCTATCCGGCGGCGCTGACGGCCGAAACGAAGGCCGCCGACGCGGCCGCCCTGCTCGATTACCTGAAGTCGGATACCGCGCGCGCCCTGTTCGAGAAGCAGGGCTTCACCGTGCTCGCCCCCGCCGACTGAGCGCGGAAGCCCGCGCCATGGACTGGTGGCTTGAGCTGACGCCTGCCGAGTGGGACGCGGTCAGGCTTTCGATCCGCGTCTCGATCTGGGCGACGCTGGCCAGCCTGCCGGCCGGCATCGCCGTCGCCTACGTGCTGGCGCGCAAGGAATTCTGGGGCAAGGCGGCGCTCAACGGCCTCGTCCATCTGCCGCTGATCCTGCCGCCGGTGGTGACGGGCTACCTGCTCCTCCTCACTTTCGGCCGCAGGGGGCCGGCCGGCGCGTTCCTCTACGAGCATTTCGGCATCGTCTTCGCCTTCCGCTGGACCGGGGCGGCGCTCGCCTGCGCGGTGATGGCGTTTCCGCTGATGGTGCGCGCCATCCGGCTCTCCATCGAGGCGGTGGACCGCAAGCTGGAGGCGGCGGCCGGGACGCTCGGCGCAAGCCCGCTCTGGGTGTTCGCCACCGTCACCCTGCCGCTGATCCTGCCCGGCATCATCACCGGCATGATCCTCGCCTTCGCCAAGGCGATGGGCGAGTTCGGCGCCACCATCACCTTCGTCTCCAACATTCCGGGCGAGACGCAGACGCTGCCCTCGGCGATCTACACCTTCACGCAGGTGCCGGGCGGCAATGCCGGCGCGATGCGGCTCACCCTCGTATCCATCGTCATCGCCATGGGGGCGCTGATCGCCTCCGAGGCGCTGGCGCGGCGCGTCGCCCGCAGGCTCGACGCCGCATGACGGTCGAGGTCGACATCGCCCACGGCCTCGGTGCGTTCCAGCTCGACGCACGGTTTTCGAGCGACGGGCGGCTGATCGCGCTGTTCGGCCATTCCGGCTCCGGCAAGACCTCGCTCGTCAACCTGATCGCCGGCCTCACCCGGCCCGACGCGGGCCGCATCGTCGTCGACGGCCGCGCGCTGGTCGACACCAAAGCCGGCATCTTCGTGCCCGCGCACAAGCGCCGCATCGGCTATGTGTTCCAGGATGCGCGGCTATTCCCGCACATGACGGTGGCACAGAATTTGCGCTACGGCCGCTTCTTCACGCCGGCCGGCGAACGCTATGTCGATTTCGCCACGGTGGTCGAATTGCTCGGCATCGGCCATCTGCTCAACCGGCGGCCGAGCCTGCTTTCCGGCGGCGAGAAGCAGCGCGTCGCCATCGGCAGGGCGCTGATCGCCAGCCCCAGGCTGATCCTGATGGACGAGCCGCTCGCCTCGCTCGACGAGGCGCGCAAGGCCGAGATCATGCCCTATATCGAGCGGCTGCGCGACGAGGCCAACATTCCCATCGTCTATGTCAGCCACTCGGTCGCCGAGGTCGCGCGGTTGGCGACCGACATCGTCGCGCTCGCCGGCGGCCGCGTCACCGCAAGCGGGCCGGCGGCGCGCGTGATGCCGCTTCCCGGCCTCGGCGGCGGCGAGGAGGGCGAGGAAGAAAGCGCGCTGATCGACCTCGAAATGGTCGCGCCGGACGACGGCTACGGCCTGTCGCTCATGCGCTCCGCCGCAGGCGGTGAGTGGCGGCTGCCGGCGATCGATGCCGCCGCCGGCGCGCGGCTTCGGGTGCGCGTGCGCGCCCGCGACGTCATGCTGGCGCGGGAAAGGCCGAAGGACATCAGCGCGCTCAACGTGCTTGCCGCGCGCATATCCGCCGTTTCGGAAGGCGACGGGCCGCAGGCGCTGGTCAGGCTCGACCATGGCGCCGACGCGCTCGTCTCCCGCGTCACCCGCCGCTCGGTGGCGGCGCTGGCGCTCGAGCCGGGCGCCGAGGTCTTCGCCATCGTCAAGAGCGTGACCTTCGACCCGGCCGCGCCGACGCCCGGCGGTAGCCTCGCGCGGCCGACTGCGGCATAAAGGGCGGCCAGCCATCCCAGGAGGACGCCTGCCCGTGCCGACGATAACGCTCCGCATCAAGTTCGGGAGCCGGGGCCATATCGGCCACGGCAAGGTCGAGCTTCTGGAGCGGATC
>DAOMOI010000305.1:0-3370 GCA_035444225.1 Aquamicrobium sp.
GCTTGATCGGCCACAGCAGACGGCGCGCCTTGTCGAGATTGACGTTGTCCGGCCACGAATTGAGCGGGGCGAAGCGCTGCTGGCCCGCGCCCGCGCCGCCACGTCCGTCCGAGATGCGGTAGGTGCCGGCGCTGTGCCAGGCCATGCGGATGAACAGCGGGCCGTAATGGCCGAAATCGGCCGGCCACCAGTCCTGGCTGTCGGTCATCAACGCGGCCAGGTCCTTCTTCAGCGCCTCGTAGTCGAGCTGGCCGAAGGCTTGCGCATAGTCGAACGCCTCGCCCATCGGGCTCGACAGCGCCGTGTGCTGGTGCAGGATCTTCAGGTTGAGCTGGTTCGGCCACCAGTCGCGGTTCGAGCGCATGGCTGAGTTGGAGGCGATGGTCGCCCCGTGCATCACCGGGCAGCCGCGGGGTGTCGGCTCGGTCTCGGTGTTTTCGTTGACCACAAGGGCGTCCATGTCTGTCTCCTGTGTTCCGCAGTCCGGGTAAAAGCCGTCGAAGCCGGCGCGCGCCTGCGCCCGCGATTTCGTCAGAGGGTGGAGTGTGCCGATCCCGGCATCCCGAAAGGGAAAAGGCCGGGCTCCAATCTGGAATGATTCCAACCTAGCCAATGCAATCCATAGGATCAAATTGCATTTTCCATTCAGGATGATAATCTGAGACTATGATACGGTTGACGATCCGCCAGATGGAGTATTTCGAGGCGCTGGCCGAGACGCTGCATTTCGGCCGCGCGGCCGGCCTTGCCGGGGTCAGCCAGCCGGCCCTGTCGGCGCAGATCGCCGAGATGGAGGAGCGGCTGGGCCGCCGGCTGTTCGAGCGCGGCGGCCGCAGCGTGCGCCTGACCGAGGAGGCGAAGGCGCTGAAACCCCGCATCGAGCGGGTGCTGGCCGAGATCCGCGACATCGAGGCGGCGGCGCGGCGCGGCCGCGCGCCGATGGAGGGGCGCTTTCGCCTCGGCGTCATCCCCACCGTCGCGCCCTATCTCCTGCCGCGCCTGTTGCCGCTGCTGAAGGAGCGCTTTCCGGCGCTGGCGCTGGAACTGCGCGAGGCGGTGACGGCGACGCTGATCGACGAGACCGTGGCGGGGCGTCTCGACGGCATGATCGCGGCCTTGCCGCTCGACAACGGCGCGCTCGTCGCCGAGCCGCTGTTTCGCGACCGCTTCTTCCTCGCTGTGCCGGCGGACGACCCCGGCTTCGCCGCGCCGCCGGTGGCGCCCGAAAGCCCGGCGCTGGAGCGGCTGATGCTGCTCGAGGACGGCCATTGCATGCGCAACCAGGCGCTGGAGATATGCACGGCCGCGCGCCGCACCGCGCTCGCCAATTACGGCGCGGCCAGCCTGACGACCTTGTTGCAGATGGTGGCGCACGGGCAGGGCGTGACGCTGGTTCCCGAAATGGCGCTCGCCGCCGGCTTGGCCTCGTCCGGCGTCAGGGCGGTGCCGTTTTCCGAGCCGATGCCGGCGCGCATGCTGGCCTTCGCCTGGCGCAGGAGCGCGGAGCGCGGCGACGAATGCCGCCAGATCGCCGGCGTCATGCGCACGCTGTCAGGCGCGCCCGAGGAGATGGACGGCGAGCATGGCCCACAGCGCGATGACCGCGACGAAGCCGACGATGAAGGCCGGCTGGCGGTGGCGGACGCGATTGGAGGTGACGTGGATGGCGGCGTGCGCGTAGCGTGACGCCGCGAACAGCCACGCCAGCGCCACCGCCCATGCGCCGTCGCCGCCGGTGACGTGAAGCGCAAGGCAGGCCGCATGGAACAGCACCGGCAGCTCGAACTGGTTGGAAAGGCAATTCCTGACGAACAGGCTGTCTTCCGGCTCGTTCAGGTTCTCGCGGAACTGCGAGATCCTGGCCTTTCCGGCCTTCACCGCGGCCGCCCTGCGGATGCCGAGGAGCGCGTAGAGCGCGACCACCAGCACCACATGGGCGATCATCGGCCAGAAGATTGCGGTCCCGGTCATAAAAGTCCCTCCCGCGGGGCCATCCGCGATCGCCCGGCATCTCGCCCTTTCCATAGGCGATTTTCGCGGCGGCAGCCAGAGCCTCGGCCGCCGGGCAGGCGTCGGGGCTACGCCCTGCGCTCCGCCATTTCGTCGCGGCGCAGGGTCAGGACATCGACGCCGGTTTTCGTGACCGCGACCGTGTGCTCGAACTGGGCGGAGAGCTTGCGGTCGCCGGTTATGACCGTCCATCCGTCGTCGGCGGTGAGAACCTTGCGCGTACCCTGGTTGACCATCGGCTCGATGGTGAAGACCATGCCTTCGCGCAGCTTCAGGCCGGTTCCGGGACGCCCGAAATTGAGCACCTGCGGTTCCTCATGCATGGCGCGGCCTATGCCGTGCCCGCAATATTCCCGCACGACCGAATAGCCGTTCCTCCTGGCATGCCGTTCGATGGCGAAGCCGATATCGCCCAGATGCGCGCCGGGCCGCACCTGTCCTATGCCCTTCCACATCGCTTCGCGGGCAACGCGCACCAGCCGCCGCGCGGCGGGCGAGGCGTTGCCGACCAGATAGGTCTTGCTCGAATCGGCGATGAAGCCGTTCTTTTCGAGCGTGATGTCGAGATTGACGATATCGCCGTCGCGGATGATCTCGTTTCCGTCGGGCACGCCGTGGCAGACGACATGGTTGATCGAGCAGTTGAGGACGTGGCTGAAGCCGTACTGCCCCTTGCTGGCCGGGCGGGCGGCGAGGTCGACGGTTATGAAGCGCTCGACCAGATCGTTGACCTCCAGGGTCGACATGCCGGCCAGGTCCCGGCCGTCCAGCATCTCGAAGACGGATGCCAGCATCCGGCCCGATATCCGCATGAGCGCCAGCTCGTCCGGGGACTTGACCATGTCAGGCCGCCGTGGGCTCGGCGCCGCGCATTTGTGCCTGCAAGAACTGCATTTTCACGATGTCGTTGAACGACAGGGTCGGATTGGCTTCGGCCAGCATGCCGATCTTCATCCAGAACTCGGCCTGCGCGTTGATGGACCGGCACATCACGGCGCTGGCCCGGCGGGCTTCCTCATGCAGGTCGTCGTCGATTTTCACGATGCCCATGGGCTATCCTGAAGACAAATAACATACGAACCATATACGGTTCGTATGTTCTTCGGTCAACCGGATACCGGAAACCTTTCGGCGATCCTCTACATCCCGCCCGGATAGTTCGGGCTCTCGCGCGTGATAGTCACGTCGTGGGCGTGGCTTTCGCGCAGGCCCGCATTGGAGATGCGCACGAAGGTGGCGCGCTCGCGGAAGGCGGCGAGGTTTTCGGCGCCGACATAGCCCATCGCCGCGCGCAGGCCGCCGACCAGCTGGTGCAGCACGCCGCCGACCGGCCCCTTGTAGGGCACCTGGCCCTCGATGC
>DAOMOI010000306.1:0-2719 GCA_035444225.1 Aquamicrobium sp.
CCGGCGGTCGCCGCGATCCTGTCGCGCTTTCCCGGCGCGAAGATCATAGACGTGCGCATCCCCGACGCCGCCGGCGAGGCCGACGAGGACGAAACCGGCGCGGCCCCGCTCGATGCGGGCCTCGCCGAGGACGACGACGAGTTCTAGGAGAAAATGATGAAAGACCTTCTCGGCATGATGGGCAAGGCCAAGGAAATGCAAGCCAAGTTCCAGGCGTTGCAGGAGGAGATCGCCGCCATGGAGGCTTCCGGCCAGTCCGGCGGCGGCCTCGTCAGCGTCACCCTTTCGGGCAAGTTCGAGATGCGGGCGCTGAAGATCGACCCGTCGCTGTTCAAGGAAGACGACGTCGAGGTGCTGGAGGACCTGATTCTCGCCGCTCACAACGACGCCAAGGCCAAGGTCGAGGCGGCGATGCAGGAAAAGACCCGCGAACTGACCGCCGGCCTGCCGATCCCCTCCGGCTTCAAGCTGCCGTTCTGAACCCGTTGGATTCCTTTGACGCAATTCCGGACGGAAAAGTGCTTCACACTTTTCCTGGAATTGCTCTACGGCGCGGCGATGCGGTCCATCGCCCGCGCCAGATCGAAATCGAGCATGGTCAGGCCACGCGCCGCATGGGTGGTCAGCCTGACCTCGACGCGGTTGTAGACGTTCGACCATTCGGGGTGATGGTCGAGCTTCTCCGCGACGAGCGCCGCGCGGGCCATGAAGCCGAATGCGGCGGAAAAGTCGGCGAAGGCGAACCGCTTCAGGATCGCGCCGCCCCCCTCCTCCATGCTCCATCCGTCGAGGCCGGCGAGCGCCGCCTTCGCCGCTTCCTCGCTGAGCCGCTCGCGCGTCATGGCCGTTGCGCCCTGCGCGCGGCGGCCGCGTCGGCCATCGCCTCGGCGGAGAGAAGCGGCCACGCCTCCTCGACGACGTAAGGCCCGCCGCCCACCGATTCGCGCGACGACATCAGCACGAAGCGCTCGACCCTGAACGGCATGGTGGCGAAGTTGCCGCGGCCGGAAAGATAGCGCGCGAGGTCGCCGTCGCTGACGCCGCGCAGGCGCGCAAGCGTGACATGCGGCACGAACTTGCGCGGGTCGGCCGGCAGCCCGAGCCGCTGGCAGATGCGCTCGATCTCGGCTTGCAGCGCGGAAAGCTCCGGCGAAGGCGTGACGCCGGCATAGAGCGAATGTGGCTTCTTCGAGCCGAAGGCATCGACGCCGGACAGCGCCAGCATGAAGGACGGCCGCCGCACCCGGTCGAGCGCGTTGGCGATCTCGTCGGCGACATGGCCCTCGACATCGCCGATGAAGCGCAGCGTCAGGTGGTAGTTCTCGACGTCGATCCAGCGCGCGCCGGGCAGGCCGCCGCGCAGCAATGAAAGCGAAAGGGCGGCATCGCGCGGAATTTCGAGGGCGGTGAAAAGTCGCGGCATGGGAACGCCTCCTCGAATCGACTGCTCGGCCCCAGCCGACCATCCTTCGGCGGCCGGAGCAAGCTGTTTTCCTCAGTCGCCGGCGGCGGCGTGGCTGGCCAGCACCTCTTCCATCAGCGGCACGAACCGCTCGACCATGGCGTCGACGCCTTGCGCGTTGGGGTGCATCCCGTCCTCCAGCAGCAGGCCGCGCTCGGCCGCGACGCCGTCGAGGAAGAACGGATAGAACGGCAAATCGTGGGCCTCGGCCAGCCGCGGATAGATGGGATCGAATGTGTCGGCATAGCCGGAGCCGAGATTGGGCGCGGCGACCATGCCGGCGAGCACCACGCCGATGCCGCGCGCCTTCAGCCGCTCGATCATGGCGACGAGGTTTTTCTCCGTCACGTCGGGGCGGATGCCGCGCAGCATGTCGTTGGCGCCGAGTTCGAGGATCACCAGATCGGTATCATCCGGCACCGACCAGTCGAGGCGCGAGAGGCCGCCGCTGGTCGTGTCGCCGGAAACGCCGGCATTGACGATCAAAACCTCGTGACCGCGCTCTTTAAGCGCCGTTTCGAGCTTCTCGGGGAAGGACTCGCCCGGCGCAAGCTGGTATCCGGCCATCAGGCTGTCGCCGAGGCCGACGATGCGCACGGGCTCGGCAGCAGCCCATGCGGTCATCGCCGCAAGGTAGATGGCCGCAGCCGAAAAAAGCCAATGAAACCGTTTGAAAGCGAACATATCCAACCCATATCCGGCTGCGCCTCGAAGAACTCATATAGGATGATCCGCCCGTGACAGAAGCCGTAATCCGGATGAAGGACGTTTCGCTCACGCTCGGCGAGGGCGCATCCTCGGTTCATGTGCTCAAGGGCGTCAGCCTCGACGTGGCGCGCGGCGAGGCCACCGGCATCGTCGGTCCGTCCGGCTCGGGCAAATCGACATTGCTGATGGTGCTGGCCGGGCTGGAGCGGGTCGATTCCGGCGAGGTCTGGATCGCCGGCAAGCGCATCGACGGCCGGCCGGAGGACGAGGTCGCGGCCTTTCGCGGCAAGAATGTCGGCATCGTCTTCCAGTCATTCCACCTGATCCCCAACATGACGGCGCTGGAGAACGTCGCCGTGCCGCTCGAGCTTGCCGGCCATGCCGACCCGTTCGGCGTGGCGCGGCGCGAGCTCGAGGCGGTCGGCCTCGGCGAGCGGCTGACGCATTATCCGGGCGAGCTTTCCGGCGGCGAGCAGCAGCGCGTGGCCATTGCCCGCGCGCTGGCGCCGGAGCCGGCGCTGCTGATCGCCGACGAGCCGACCGGCAATC
>DAOMOI010000306.1:2729-3364 GCA_035444225.1 Aquamicrobium sp.
AGGCCACGGGCCGGCAGATCGCGGACCTCTTGTTTTCCAAGGCGGCCGAGCGCGACATGACGCTGGTGCTCGTCACCCATGATCCGGCGCTGGCGGCGCGCTGCACGCGGCAGGTTGCCATGCGCTCGGGCCGCATCGAGCAGCCGCCGGCGCTCGCCGCCGCAAGCGCCTGAGGGGGCCCGCATGACCGAAACGATGAGTCCGGGCCACGCCCTGCGGCTCGCCTTCCGCTTCTCGGCGCGCGAGATGCGCGGCGGGCTTTCGGGCTTCCTGATCTTCATCGCCTGCATCGCGCTCGGCGTCGCGGCGATCGGCGGGGTCAACTCTCTCGCCCGCTCCATCGCGACCGGCATCGAGTCGCAGGGGCGCGACCTGCTCGGCGGCGACATGCGCTTCCAGCTCGTCCACCGCGAGGCCGACCAGCGCGAGACGGCCTTCCTGCAAGGGCTGGGCACGGTCGCCCACAGCGCCAACATGCGCTCGATGGCGCGGCTGCCGGACGGCTCGGACCAGACGCTGGTGGAGGCGAAGGCCGTCGACGGGCTCTATCCGCTCTATGGCGACCTCGTCACCGAGCCGGCGCTACCGCTGGAGGAAATTTTCGCAGAACGCGACGGCGTCCATGGCGCGGCGGC
>DAOMOI010000307.1:0-1490 GCA_035444225.1 Aquamicrobium sp.
TGGCGACGACGAGCGGCGCTTGCAGGCAGGCGATCTCCTCCGGCGCGTCGCGGAAGCGCCGCCATGCCTCCAGCAGCTGGTCGGGATGCGGCCGGTCCTCGGCGTCGTACAGCGTGACGAACTGGCCGCTGCACAGCGGCAGGGCATAGGCCAGCGCCTTCGGCTTGGTGCGCGGCAGGCCCGGCGGCACCAGCACAACCTCCATGTTCGGTTGCAGGCGCAGGCCGCGCAGGGCGGCAAGCGTCTCGGCGTCGTCGGCCTCGCACACAAGCTTGATCTCCAGCTTCGAGCGCGGCCATTGCAGCCGCGAGAGCGAAGCCAGAAGCTGCGGCAGGACCGCGCTTTCGCGATAGAGCGCGACGAGGACCGAATAGACCGGCTGCTGCGCGGGATCGGCCGGCGGAGGCCGCTTCAGCCGCGGCGGGCGCGCCTCGCGCCAGGCAAGCAGGCGCAGCGCGACGCAGGCGGCGAAGCCGAGCGTGGCACCCAACTCGAAAGCGAGCATGGTGGCGAGCGGCGCAAGCCACAGCGCGACCAGAAACGCGGCGAGCGCCGCCACCACGGCCGCGCCCTGCCAGGCGGTGACGACCGTTTTCGCGCAGAATTCGGGCGAGCGCAGGAGAAGCCCGTGCTGGGCGTCGAAAAGCAGGCGCTTTTCGCTGCGGGCGATCAGGGCGCAGCGGAGCGCGCCGGGCGGGGCGACGAGCAGGCCGGCGCGCAAGGCGGGCGAGCGGCGCAACACCCGCGCCAGCATCGCGAGGTCGAGCGCGGGATCGGCGATCAGATGCGCCACCGTTCCGTCCGGCTGCCGCATCATGGCGATGCGCATGCCGTGGCCGGCGCGCGTGATCTTCCAGCAGCAGGCCGGGCTCGACCTTCGCGATGAAGCGCAGGCCGAGTTCGTCGGCAACGGCGCTGAAGAGCCGGGTTTCGTCGACGACGCCGGAGGCGAGCAGCTCCACCGCGAAATGCGTGCCCGTGGCCCGCGCCCGCCGGGCCACCGCCTCGGCAAGCTCGCGCGGCAGCGAAAGGCGCGCCAGCACCGGTCGCCACGCACGGACTATCCCGGCCTGCGGGTCTGCGTCGGCAGGGGTGGCGGGCCGCCGCGGCGCGGGCATCTTCGCGGCCGCCCCATCGGCCGCCGCGCCGGGTTTCGTGAACCGTGGCGGAGAGGACGAAGGCCGGCCGTCATGATGCCCCGGCAGCGTCACGGGTCACCGTCGAAGGAAGAAGGCCGGGAATGGTGTCGCGGGGCGGGGTGACCGCGGGCGATGGCTTCGACGCGGCAGCAACACGACACAGTGCCGCCCGTCCCTGAACCGGTCAAGAAACACCCCCGAAGAAAGCGCACCATCTCCAGTAACGTACATATTTCCATTCTTTTCAATGGGGAGGCCGCCTTCCCGCTCGGGCAGGGCGATTGCATGCAGGGGTGCGCAGCTCATCGTTATCCCGGCCAAGGGCGCGGAGCGCCCGCCGAGCCGGGATCC
>DAOMOI010000307.1:1514-1782 GCA_035444225.1 Aquamicrobium sp.
ATTGGCCGGGGAAGCGTCGGGCACGGCCCGGTTCTCGCCCCGGCGCGCTTCAATACGCGTAGAGCAAGCCTTGAACCCGGCCGCGCCACTCAACGGGACGACGGGGCGAAGGCGCCCTGCCCTATGCGACAGCCCCACAGCGGTTGACAGATGCGCAGCGGCGCGGGAGAGATGCCGCCTGATTTTTCGCGACCGCGCGCCATGATGCCACGACTCCTCGCCGTCCTCATTTTGCTCCTCGCCGCGCCGTGGCTCGCGGCCGGCCATG
>DAOMOI010000307.1:1792-3360 GCA_035444225.1 Aquamicrobium sp.
CGCGCGGGCGCAGGGAGCGGCGGTTCCCTCGTTCCGGGACGAGAAGGAGCGGTTGCCCAAGCCCGACCTTTCCGGCGTCGGGCGCGTTCGCTTCCTGACCACGATCGACTTCCCGCCCTTCAACTTCCTCGACGGGCAAGGCCGCCTCACCGGCTTCAATGTCGAGCTGGCGCGGGCGATCTGCCGCGAGCTTGCCATCACCGCGCGCTGCCAGATCCAGGGCCTGCCGTGGGAGGAACTGGACGCGGCGATGGAGGCCGGACAGGGCGAGGCGCTGATCGCGGGGGCGGCCGTGACCGCGCAGAACCGCGAACGATATGCCTTCTCGCGGCCTTATCTCGGCTTGCCCGCCCGCTTCGCGGTGCCGCGCGCCAGCGCGATGGCCGAGCCGATGCACATGGCCGTCGCCGGCAAGAGGATCGGCGTGGTCGCGGGCTCGGCGCACGAGGCGATGCTGCGCCGCTATTTCCCCGAGGCGCGCGCCGTCACCTATTCGCGAGCTGGCTGGATGCACGACGATTTGCGCGAAGGCAGGCTCGACGGCGCGTTCGGCGACGGCATGCGGCTTTCATTCTGGCTGGCCGGCTCGGGAGCGAAGAACTGCTGCCGCTTCGCCGGCGGCCCCTATCTCGCGCCCGAATTCCTCGGCCACGGGCTCGCCATCGCCACCAGCCGCGATAACGAGATGCTGGCGCGGGCCTTCGACCACGCGCTGCGCGAGATCGACGTCAAGGGCGTCTTCGCCGAGCTTTACCTGAAATACTTCCCGGTCAGCTTCTACTGAGCGGACCGGTCAGGCGTCGGCGATGCGCCGGTGGCGGATGCCGGCCGCGCGCTCGATGGCGAGCACGGTGCCGCGCTCGAGGCCGAAGCGGTTGCGGACAAGCTCGAGCACCCGGTCCTCCTCCAGCCTGACGTCGAGATCGGCGGCGGCGACATCGACGGCGAGCGCATAGGCCGTCTCGCGCAGTTCGGGCGAAAGCGTCTCGGCGATCAGGTCGAGCACGGCGGCGAAGCCGCCCTCCTCCTGCAACAGGCGCTGGCAGTCCTGCGCCACGGCAAGGGTGCGCGCCTGCGCGAAGCCGTCGAACGCCGGCAGGGTGCGGACGATGGCGCCGATGCGCGCCAGTTCCTCGTCACCCATGTCGCGGTCCGACGCGGACAGGATGACCATCAGATAGACAAGGGCTTCCTGCTGGCTCGGCTTCGGCATGGGATACTCCATCATGGGGGCTGGCATTGACGGCCGCACGTTAGGGGCGCGCCGCGCGGCCCGCAACGAAAAAGCCGCGGCATCATTGACGCACCCCGGCGCCGAGCCTAGAGATTTCGCGCGCCGACCGTGCGCGATCTCCCGCGAAACCATGGAATGCAAGACATGTCCGAAACGCGCCTGACCCCGCTGAGCCTCACGCCGGAACTCGTTGCCGCGGCGCGGGAGAGCAAAGCCTGGCCGTTCGAGGAGGCGCGCAAGATCGTCAGGCGCTACGAGGGGCGCGACTGGCCGGCCGAGATCCTGTTCGAAAGCGGCTATGGCCCGTCCGGCCTGCCGCATATCGGCACCTTCG
>DAOMOI010000308.1:0-3359 GCA_035444225.1 Aquamicrobium sp.
TTGAATTCGGTACTCGCGGTCGTAGAGTATCCAGATCAGGTGGTCCCACTCGTAGTTTCTGGCCTTGCCGCAGAGCGTCACCTTGCTGCCCGGTCTTCCACTGGGCCGGTTAGCCTTGATCTGATAGCGAACGCCTTCGCGGATGAAATCGTAGCCTCGCTGGACGGCGGTCGTCTGCAACTGTGACTGTCGGAACGCTTCCTCCGACATGCCGAGGAGCGTAATCGCTGCATCGTACTCTGATATGGCTGTCGTGATCGCAGGCGCGACGCCATACTGATCCTGCCAAGCCAGAGCCGTTTCGACCAGTCTATCCCGCAGTATTGTTGACATCGGTTCCTCAGCCATGATCGCCGTCGGCACCATGACGGCAGTGACAAGATGCTGGTCATGTCGAGGTTAAGATCGCGACAATTTGCACCGCACCACCGGCCACGCTTCCGCTGCCATGCTCGCCCGCTATGGACGTGTCGGCGATATGTTCACCGGCCACACCGACATCAAGGAAGTTCAGACCTACGTTGCCGCAGCCAATAAGAAGAAGGCCGCCAAGAGCGGAATTGACAAGCTCTATGGCTCGGCGTGAGAACGCCCCCGGAACAGAAATTGGCTAACGTGCCAACCCAGTTAGCCAAAATCGATCACAAGTGATTGATTTCATTGAGGGAGAAAACGGCAATGGCACGCCCAAGGGGAATCGAACCCCTGTTTGCGCCGTGAGAGGGCGCCGTCCTGACCGCTAGACGATGGGCGCTTGCCGAAGCCGCGATATAGAGGGGAATCGGCGGGAATGCAACCTCGCCCGAGAAGGATTTTCCACCGACGATTTTACATCAGGGACCGGCAAGGCCGGGATTGCACCGCGCCAGCCCCCCGCCCGCTCAGGGCTTGTGGGCGATGTCGAAGCGGCCGACCATGGCGCGCGCCGCCGTGTCGTAGATGAAGATCGCCCGGCCGCCGTCCTTCAGGAGCACGTCGAGGCTGACGCGGTTGCCGAAGAGCGCGTGGCCGGCGATGCGCGCGCCCTCGGGCAGCACGATGTCGCCGCCCGTTACTTCGCCCAGGGCCGGCACGGGCAGCTCGGGCGCGGCCGTCACCGGCGGCGCCTCACGGTTGCCGGAACGGTAGACAATGGCGATCACCACCGCCATAAGGGCGAGGAACAGGAGCCCGAGATTGATGATCATGAAGCGGACGAGCTTGCCGCGCACGCGCTCCACCGCCGGGTCGAGCGGCTTTTCGCCTTCGTCTTCGTCTGCAACTCCGGCCATCGGCTGCGTCATCCTCGTTGGTCCATGAGCGATCCTGATAGCGAAGCCGCGCCCGCATTGAAAGAGCTGACCGCCGACGGCGACGCAGCCGGCCAGCGCCTCGACCAGTGGCTTGCCGCCCGCCTCGCCCCCGACCTGTCGCGCAGCCGCATCCAGGCGCTGATCCGCGACGGTCAGGTGACGATCTCCGGCGCGGTCGAACGCGCGCCCGGGCGCAGGCTGGCCAGGGGCGAGCAGGTCCGCCTCGCCCTGCCCGCGCCGGAAGCCGCGGAGCCCATGCCGGAAGACATCCCGCTTGCCGTGCTCTACGAGGACGACGACCTGATCGTCATCGACAAGCCGGCCGGGCTCGTGGTGCACCCCGGCGCCGGCAACCCGACCGGCACGCTGGTCAACGCGCTGATCCGCCATTGCGGGGCGTCGCTGTCGGGCGTCGGCGGCGTGCGCCGGCCGGGCATCGTCCACCGGCTCGACAAGGACACCAGCGGCGTCCTCGTCGTCGCCAAGAACGACCGCGCCCATCGGGCGCTGTCGGAAGCCTTCGCAGACCACGGCCGCACCGGCGACCTCGAGCGCGGCTACGACGCGCTGGTGTGGGGCGCGCCGGCGCGCAACGTGGGCACGATCGACGCCGCCCTCGGCCGCTCGGCCTCCGACCGCACGCGCCGGGCCGTGGTGCCGGCCGGTCGCGCCGACGCGCGCCATGCGGTGACGCATTTCACCGTGCGCGAACGCTTCGGCGAGGACGCGACGGGCAAGCGACCGCCGGCGGCGGCGCTGGTGGAATGCCGGCTGGAGACCGGCCGCACCCACCAGATCAGGGTGCACATGGCCCATCTCGGCCATCCGCTGATCGGCGACCGCGACTATGGCCGCGCCTTCCTGACCAAGGCCAACAAGCTGCCCGAACCGCTCGGCGCGCTGGTACGCGCCTTTCCGCGCCAGGCGCTGCATGCGCGGCTTCTTGCCTTCCGCCATCCGGCGACGGGCGAGCCGATGCGCTTCGAAGCCCCGCCGCCGGCCGACCTCGCGGAACTTATCGACGGGTTCCGGCGTTTGGGCGCAACAGGCCAGGGCAGTCCCGGAGCATTCATTTTTCCGTGACGCATTGTTTCGGCGCATGACATTTCGTGCTTTTGCCGCAAACGTGCCTATATAACGACATCTGCATGGTGCGCCTTGGGGCGGTCATCGCGGATGCGCCTGCCGGCTCGCGGGGGCGCGAACACGTTTCGAAAGGGAGGGTGCTTTATGGCCCAGACGCTACCCAGCATCGTTTCCGGAGAGGGCGGCCTCGCCCGCTATCTCGAGGAAATCAGACGATTTCCCATGCTTCAGCCGCAGGAAGAGTACATGCTCGCCAAGCGGTATCAGGAGCATGACGACACCGACGCCGCCCACAAGCTCGTCACCAGCCACCTGCGGCTCGTCGCCAAGATCGCCATGGGCTATCGCGGCTACGGCCTGCCGATCGGCGAGGTGATCTCCGAAGGCAATGTCGGCCTCATGCAGGCCGTCAAGAAATTCGAGCCGGAGCGCGGCTTCCGGCTGGCCACCTATGCGATGTGGTGGATCAAGGCCTCGATCCAGGAATACATCCTGCGCTCGTGGAGCCTGGTCAAGATGGGCACCACGGCCAACCAGAAGCGGCTGTTCTTCAACCTGCGCAAGGTCAAGGGCAAGATCCAGGCGCTCGACGACGGCGATTTGAAGCCGGAGCAGATCGCCGAGATCGCGACGCGGCTCAACGTCTCCGAGGAAGAGGTGGTGTCGATGAACCGCCGCCTTTCCGGCGACGCCTCGCTCAACGCGCCGATCCGCGCTTCCGAGGGCGAATCCGGCGAGTGGCAGGACTGGCTGGTCGACGACAGCCAGAGCCAGGAGCAGACCCTGATCGAGCAGGACGAGCTGGACAACCGCCGCTCCATGCTCGCAGGCGCCATGTCGGTGCTGAACGACCGCGAGCGGCGTATCTTCGAGGCGCGCCGCCTCGCCGAGGACCCGATGACTCTGGAGGACCTGTCCGGCGAGTTCGGCACCAGCCGCGAGCGCGTGCGCCAGATCGAGGTGCGCGCCTTCGAGAAGGTG
>DAOMOI010000309.1:0-3350 GCA_035444225.1 Aquamicrobium sp.
CATCGGCACCGCGCTCGCCGACGATCCCGAGCTGACCTGCCGCCTGCCGGGGCTCGGCAAGGATGTCGTCGGCGGGCTCTACAGCCCGCTCGACGGCCACGCCAACTCGCTCAAGCTGTTCCGCGCGCTGCGCGAGGCGGCGGCGCGGCGCGGCGTCGACTACCGGCCGAACTCCCCGGTCGAGCGCATCGTCCCGCACGATGGCGGCTTCGCCGTCGCCGCCCCATGGGGCGAGATCAGGACCGCGCGCGTGGTGCTGTGCGCCGGCCTCGACAATGCGCGGCTGGCGCCGATGGTCGGGCTGGAGGCACCGGTGAAGCCGAGCAAGGGCCAGGTCATCGTCACCGAGAAGACCGAGCCGTTCCTGCACAACCCGATGGCCACGCTGCGCCAGACCGACGAGGGCGGCGTGATGATCGGCGACAGCCAGGAAGACCTCGGCTTCGACACGGTCGTGCGCCAGCCGGTGCTGTCGGTGATGGCCGAGCGCGCGGTGCGGATGTTCCCGCGCCTCGGCGGCCTGAACGTCGTGCGCACCTGGTCGGCGCTACGCGTGATGAGCCCGGACGGCTTCCCGATCTACGACCAGTCGCAGACCAGTCCTGGCGCCTTCATCGTCACCTGCCATTCGGGCGTGACGCTGGCCGCCAACCATGCCTTGACCCTAGCCCCCGCCATCCTCTCCGGCACGCTGCCGGAAGCGGTGGCGTCGTTTTCCGCCAGGAGGTTCCATGTTCCGGCCCATGCATAACGACCCGGTGCGTGAAGGCGCGACATCCGCCACCTTGAACTTCACCTTCGACGGCCGGCCGATGACCGGGCGCGCCGGCGACACGGTCGCGGCCTCGCTGCTCGCCAACGGCGTCGTCGCCTGCCGCGAGACGCCGGTTTCCGACACCCCGCGCGCGCCCTATTGCCTGATGGGCGTGTGCTTCGACTGCCTCGTCGTCATCGACGGCGTCGGCAACCGGCAGGGCTGCCTCGTGCCGCTGGCCGAGGGCATGGCCATCGAGACCCAGCACGGCCGCCGCCATTTCGCGGAGGCGCGCGCATGACCCCGGTCAGCGACATCGCCGCCCTTGCCGAGCGTTACGACCTCGTCGTGGTCGGCGCCGGCCCGGCCGGGCTTTCCGCCGCCGCCCGCGCGGCCGATCTAGGCCTGTCCGTGCTGCTCGCCGACGAGAACCCGGCCCCCGGCGGCCAGATCTACCGCGCCGTCACCACCACGCCGGTCACGGAACGCGCCGTGCTTGGCGACGACTACTGGCGCGGGGCCGACATCGTCGCCCGCTTCGAGCGCGCCGCCGCCACCTATGCGCCGCGCTGCACGGTGTGGTCGCTCACCGACGACCCGGCCGCGCCCGGAACGTTCGAGATCGGCCTGTCGCTCGACGGCAAGGCGCGCATCATCGGCGCCGCGCAGGTTATCCTCGCCACCGGCGCGCAGGAGCGGCCCTTCCCCGTCCCCGGCTGGACCCTGCCCGGCGTCATGACCGCGGGTGCTGCGCAGATCGCGCTGAAGAGCGCCGGCATCGTGCCCTCCGGCAGGACCGTCATCGCCGGCTGCGGCCCGCTGCTCTATTTGCTGGCGAGCCAGCTCGCCGCCGCCGGCACCGAGATCGTGGCCGTGCTGGACACCACGCCGCGCGCCAACTGGCTGAAGGCGGCGGCCGCCCTGCCCGATTTCCTGCGCTCGCCCTATCTCGCCAAGGGCATGAAGCTGATGGTCGCGACTAGGGCCAAGCTGCGCTTCGTCTCCGGCGTCACCGGCCTCGCCGCCGCCGGCAAGGATCGTCTCGCGGAGATAGAGGTCACGCGCGGCGGCCGCACGGAAACGATCGCCTGCGACACGCTGCTGCTCCATCAGGGCGTGATCCCGAGCGTCAACCTGTCCAATGCCGCCGGCTGCGCCCATGATTTCGACGAGGCCCAGCATTGCTTCGTGCCGCGCGTCGATAGCTGGTTCGCTTCTTCCGTCGAGGGCATCGCCATCGCCGGCGACGGCGCCGGCATCGGCGGCGCCGAAAGTGCTGCGCTGCGCGGCGAGATCGCCGCCTTCGACGCCGCGCGCCGGCTCGGCCGCCTGACGCCGGAGGAGCGCGACCGGCAGGCCGCGCCGATCAGCGCCGAGCTGGAACGCTGCCTGCGCGGCCGCCGCTTCCTCGACCTGCTCTATCGCCCGGCGCCGCAATTCCTCAGCCCTCCGCGCGACGACACCATCATCTGCCGCTGCGAGGAGGTGACGGCGGGTCAGGTGCGCGACGCGGCGAAGCGGCTCGGCGTCGTCGGCCCCAACCAGATGAAGGCCTTCCTGCGTTGCGGCATGGGCCCATGCCAGGGCCGGCTGTGCGGACCGACCGTGGTGGAACTGATCGCCGAGACCCGCGGCACCACCCCGGCCGAGGTCGGCTATTACCGCCTGCGCCCGCCGGTGAAGCCGGTGACGCTGGCCGAGCTTGCCGCCCTGCCGGCGACGGAGGGCGCCGTCAAGGCGGTCGTGCGGTGACGAGCGGCCCGCGCAGCGCCGACGTCATCGTCATCGGCGCCGGCATCCACGGCTGCTCGACGGCGCTGCATTGCGCGATGCGCGGGCTCTCGGTCGTCCTGATCGAGAAGGACCATGCCGGGCGTCATGCCTCCGGCGTCAATGCCGGCGGCGTGCGCCAGCTTGCGCGCCACGTCGCCGAGATCCCGCTTTCCAACGCCTCGATGGAGATCTGGCACCGCATCGCCGAGCTGGTCGACGACGATTGCGGCTTCACCTCCGACGGACAGGTGATGGTGGCCGAGGACGAGGCCGACCTCGAAGCCTGCCGCGACCGCGTCGCCGACCTGAACCTGCGCGGCTTCCGCCACGAGGAGATGATAGACGCGAAGGAATTGCGCGCCCTCGTCCCGGCCGTCTCGGAAACCTGCCCCGGCGGGGTGATCTCCCGGCGCGACGGCGCCGCCATCCCGCTGCGTGCCACGCAGGCCTTCAAGCGCAAGGCCGAGAGCCTCGGCGTCGCGGTCCACGAGGGCGTGCGGGTGAAAACCGTGCGCCGCGACGGCGCCGACTGGCGCGTCGTCACCGATGCCGGCGACTTCCTTGCTCCCCGCATCGTCAACGCCGCCGGTGCGTGGGCCGACCGCATCGCCGCCGATCTCGGTGAGCCGGTGCCGCTGGAGCCTATCGCGCTGATGCTGATGATCACCGCGCCGATGGCGGCCTTCATCAAGCCCGTGGTCATCCTGCGCGGCCGCGTTCTTTCCTTCAAGCAGTTCGACAACGGCACGGTGCTGATCGGCGGCGGCCACCGGGGCACGCCTCTGCGCGACGAGAACCGTACCATCCTCGACTGGCGCAAGCT
>DAOMOI010000310.1:0-3342 GCA_035444225.1 Aquamicrobium sp.
CCGGGTCGATGTCGAGCGGGTCGGACGGCTCGTGCAGGCGGTGAAACGCCATGCGCAGCGAGGGGAAGCTGCGCCGGCGGATCAGCTCCGGGTCGAGCCATTCCGGCAGGTCGGGCAGGCGCTCGACCGCGCCGAGGATCGCCCGGCGCAGCACCTTTGGCGACAGGCCGGCCGTCAGCGGATAGACGGGCTCCAGCGCCGGCAGTTCGGCCGCGCGGGCCACCGGCACCATATGGTCGGGATGGACCATCGAGGCGCGGCCGTTGAACCATTCGAGCCGGCCCGAGACCAGCATGCGCTCGCCCTCGGGCAACGCCCTTTGCAGCCAGTCTCCTTTCGCATGGAAGAAGGTCAGCGCGATCTCGTCGGTGTCGTCATGGGCGAAGACGCGGGTTGGCACGTTGCCGCGCCCGCGCGGCGCGGGCTGGTGGCGCGATATGACGACGTCGAGCGTCACCAGCGCGCCGCCCGGCGCATCGGCGATGGCGTAACGCTGTCGCCGGTCGATCACCGAATGCGGCAGCACGAACAGGAGGTCGCCGACCCGCACCTCGCGCGCCGCGGTGTCGGCGGGCACGACATTGGCGATCAGGTCGGCGAGGCGGGGCCCGACGCCGTCGAGCGTGGTCGCGGGCGCAAACAGCGGATCGAGCAGGAACGGACGCATGGCCGCGACCTTATGCCGGAAGAGGGCGCCGGCAAAGGCTGACATCGGCCCCGCCAGACGCTATATGCGTCCTTCGTCCACAAAGGTGTTGCCGACCATGACCGGAAGCGAGCGCTCCAGCGCAGACCTCGACTATCGCCGCCGCAAGGTGCTCTATCGCTCGTGGCATCGCGGCATGCGCGAGGTCGACCTCATCCTCGGCTCCTTCGCCGACGGCGAGATCGCCGGCCTCGATGACGAGGAACTGGCGATCTACGAGGCCTTCATGGCCGAGGCCGACGGCGACATCCTGAAATGGGTGACCGGCGAGCAGGACGTGCCGGCCCGCCACGACACGCCGGTCTTCGCGAAAATCCTTTCCTATCGCGAAGCACCGCTTGCCTGACAGCAGATGAGCCTGATCGACCCCATTCGCCTGCCCGCCTCCGGCACTGTTACGGTCGACGGCGTCGCCGACGGCTACGAGGCCTTCGCGCTTGCAGCCCTTGCCGCCGGGCAGGGCGAGCGGCCGGTGATCTTCGTCGCGCGCGACGGCCAGCGCCTGCCGGCGATCGCCGAGACGCTTGCCTTCGCCGCCCCCGGCCTTCCCGTGCTGGAGCTGCCGGCGTGGGACTGCCTGCCCTACGACCGCGTCTCGCCCGGCGCGGATGCGGCGGCGCGGCGGCTCGACGCCTTCGTCGCCATGGCGGCGCTGCGGGACAAGCCTCACCGCGCCGTCATCCTGGCCAGCGCCAATGCGGTGCTGCAACGCATGCCAGAGGCGCAGGCCGTGCTGGCCCAGACCATCGCGGCGAGGCCCGGCAACCAGATCGACATGAAGGCGCTGGCGGTTCGCCTCGACACCGCCGGCTTCGAGCGGGTCTCGACCGTGCGCGATGTCGGCGAATATGCCGTGCGCGGCGGCATCCTCGACCTTTACGCGCCGGGCGGCGAGCCGCTCAGGCTCGATTTCTTCGGCGATTCGCTGGAATCCATCCGCGCCTTCGACCCCGCTACCCAGCGCACCACCGGCCAGCGCACGGAACTGTCGCTGAAGCCGATGAGCGAGGTCGAGTTGACGCCGGAAGCCGTCAGCCGCTTCCGCCGCGCCTATATCGAGGCGTTCGGCGCGCCCTCGCGCGACGACGCGCTCTATGCCGCGGTCAGCGAGGGGCGGCGCTTCGCCGGCATGGAACACTGGCTGCCGATGTTCCACGAGCGGCTGGAAACGCTGTTCGACTATCTGCCCGACGCGGGAATCGTCTTCGACCATCTGGCGCGCGAGGCGATTTCCGAGCGCCACGCACTGATCCTCGATCATTACGAAGCGCGGGCGAAGCAGCCGGCCGCCGGCATGGGCGAGGCCGTGCCCTACAAGCCGGCGCGGCCGGAAACGCTCTATCTATCGCCGGAGGAAGTGGCGGCCAGCGCGGGCGAGCGCCTCTCGGTCGATTTCACCCCATTCGACGTGCCGGAGGCCGGCGGGCGCAAGCTCGCCCATGCCGGCGCCCATGCCGGCCGCAACTTCGCCGAGGAGCGCGCCGACCCCAACGCCAATGTCTTCGACCATGCGGTGAAGCATGTCGCCGACAAACGGGCCGGCGGAAAGCGCGTGCTGGTCGCCGGCTTCTCCGAAGGCTCGCTCGACCGGCTGACACAGATTCTGGAAGAACACGGCCTCGGCAATCTGAAGCGCGTCGCCTCGCTGGCCGAGACGGAGAAGCTGAAGGCCGGCGAGGCCGGGCTTGCGGTGCTGCCGCTCGAAGCGGGGTTCGAGACGGCCGGTCTCGTCGTCGTCGCCGAGCAGGACACTCTTGGCGACCGGCTCATTCGCCGCGCGAAGAAACGGCGAAAGGCATCGGATTTCATTGCCGAAGTCGCGGCGCTGTCGGCCGGCGACATCGTCGTCCATGCCGATCACGGCATCGGCCGCTTCGTCGGGCTGAAGACCATCGAAGCGGCCGGCGCGCCGCATGACTGCCTTGAAATCCGCTATGCCGGCGACGACCGGCTGTTCCTGCCGGTCGAGAACATCGAGCTTCTGTCGCGCTACGGCTCCGATTCGGCCGAGGCGAACCTCGACAAGCTCGGCGGCGTCGCCTGGCAGTCGCGCAAGGCCAAGCTCAAGCGCAAGCTGCTCGAAATGGCCGGGCACCTGATCCGGATCGCGGCCGAGCGCCAGATGCGGCCCGCGCCCGTGGTGACGCCGCCGGACGGGCTCTACGGCGAGTTTTCAGCGCGCTTCCCCTATGACGAGACCGACGACCAGCTCGCGGCCATCGAGGCGGTGACGGAAGACCTCGCCGCCGGGCGGCCGATGGACCGGCTGATCTGCGGCGATGTCGGCTTCGGCAAGACGGAAGTGGCGCTGCGCGCCGCCTTCCTCGCCGCCATGGAAGGATTCCAGGTCGCGGTCGTCGTGCCGACCACGCTGCTGGCGCGCCAGCATTTCCGCACCTTCAGCCAGCGTTTCGCCGGGCTGCCGGTCACCGTGCGGCAGGCCTCGCGCCTCGTCGGCGCGAAGGAGCTTTCCGAGACCAAGAAGGGGCTGGCCGACGGCACGGTCGACATCGTCGTCGGCACCCATGCGCTGCTCGGCTCGTCGATCTCGTTCAAGAATCTCGGCCTGCTGATCGTCGATGAGGAGCAGCATTTCGGCGTCAAGCACAAGGAGCGGCTGAAGGAGCTGAAGAGCG
>DAOMOI010000311.1:0-3338 GCA_035444225.1 Aquamicrobium sp.
AAGCCTATGCGGCCGAGCTCGACCTCGATGCCATCGACGTGCCGCCGGTGTTCTCGTGGCTGGCCAAGGCCGGCAACGTCGCGCCGCCCGAGATGATGCGCACCTTCAATTGCGGCATCGGCATGGTGCTGGTCGTCGCGGCCGGACAGGCGGCGCAGGTGGCGGCGGTGCTGACCAAGAGCGGCGAGACGGTGACGACGCTCGGCCGCATCGTGCCGCGCCGCGAGGCCGGCGTCATCTACAATGGCGAAATCGGGCTTTAGAGCATGATGAAGAAGCGCGTCGTCGTCCTGATCTCGGGCCGCGGCACCAACATGGCCGCGCTGGCGGAGGCCGCCGGCGACCCCAACTTTCCGGCAACGATCGTCGCCGTGATTTCCGACAAGGCCGAAGCCAAGGGGCTGAACGCGGCGGCCGCGCTCGGCATCGAAGCCAGGGCGATCACCCGCGCCGACTTTCCTTCCAAGGCGGCGCTGGACGCCGCGCTCGACAAGGAGCTGACGCGGCTGCGCGCCGACATCGTCTGCCTCGCCGGCTACATGCGGCTGCTTTCGCCCGAGTTCACCCGCAAATGGGCGGGCAAGCTGATCAACATCCACCCCTCGCTGCTGCCGCTGTTTCCGGGGCTGGACACCCACAACCGGGCGCTCGACGCCGGCATGCGCGTCCATGGCTGCACGGTGCATTTCGTCACCGCCGAGATGGATGCCGGCCCGATCATCGCGCAGGGCGCGGTGCCGGTGCTGCCCCATGACGACGAGGAGACGCTGTCGCGGCGCGTGCTGGAAGCGGAGCACAAGCTCTATCCGCTGGCGCTGCGGCTGGTGGCGGAAGGCCGCGCGCGCATGGAGGGCGGCCGGACCGTGCTGTCCGGCGTCCAGGCTGCCGGCGCGCTGCTTTCGCCGGGCCCGGCCAGCGAGGAATTCGACATCGAAAGCCTCGCCCGCATGACGCCCTGAAGGCGCGGGATGCCATGACCCGGACGCTGCTCCTCCTGCGCCACGCCAAGTCGAGCCGGGACGACCCCACGCTCGACGATTTCGACCGGCCGCTGGCGAAGCGGGGCCGCGAGGCCGCGCCGCATATGGGCCGCGAAATGGTGCGGCGCGGCTGGCTGCCCGACCGGGCGCTGGTGTCCGCCGCCTTGCGCACCCGCCAGACATGGGAGCTGGCGGAGGCCGAATTGCCGCGCGCCGTGCCGGCCATTCCCGACCGTTCGATCTACGAAGCGCCGGCGGAGCGCATCCTCGACGCCGTCCGCTCGACGCCCGCCGGGGTGGAGACGCTGCTCGTCATCGGCCACAATCCCGGTTTCGAGGATCTCGTCAGCCTCCTCGCCTCGCCGGGCAGCGCGCCGGAAGCGATGGAAAGGGTGAAGCGGAAGTTCCCGACAGCCGGTCTCGCCCGCCTCGTACTCACGGGCGCATGGGCCGATCTCGGCCCCGGCAGCGCGGCGCTCACCGATTTCCTGAGCCCGCGCGACGGCGAACCGCGATGAATTACCGCCACGCCTTCCACGCCGGAAACTTCGCCGACGTGCTCAAGCATGCGGTGCTGGCGCGCATCATCGAGTACCTGAAGCGCAAGCCCGGCGCCTTCCGCGTCATCGACACCCATGCCGGCATCGGCCTCTACGACCTGTCATCCGACGAGGCGCAGCGCACCGGCGAATGGCGCGGCGGCATCGGCCGGCTGCTCGACGCGGCGCTGTCGCCGGACGCGGCCGCCCTGCTCGCGCCCTATCTCGAGGCGGTGCGGGCGCTCAACCCGCAAGGCGGCGTGCGGCTTTATCCCGGCTCGCCGCTCGTCGCCCGCCATCTCCTGCGCCCCATCGACCGGCTGACGGCGATCGAGTTGCACCCGCAGGACAGCCTCGCGCTCAAGGCGCGCTTCGCAGGCGACTGGCAGGCGCGGGTGATCGCGCTCGACGGCTGGCTGGCGCTCGGCGCGCATCTTCCGCCCAAGGAGAAGCGCGGGCTGGTGCTGGTCGATCCGCCCTTCGAGAAGGAGGGCGAGTTCGACCGGCTGGCCGCGGGCCTCGTCACCGCCCATCGGCGCTGGCCGGGCGGCACCTATGCGCTGTGGTATCCGGTCAAGGACCGCGCGGCGGTCGCCGCCTTCCGCGCTGCACTTGCCGGCACGGGCATCCCGAAGATCCTCGACATCGCGCTGGAGATCCGCGCGCCCTCGCCCGACCCCCGGCTCGACGGCTGCGGCATGGTCGTCGTCAACCCGCCCTTCGTGCTGGAGGAGGAGATGGCGATCCTGCTGCCCGCGCTGCGCGAGGCGCTGGGCGAGGACGGCGCGCGAGGCGATGCGCGATGGCTGACGCCGAAATGAAGGCAACAAGAGGGAACTTGACCGCTTCCCGCGCTTTCATCACAGTGCTGCGGCCTTTGCGCCCTTGATTCACCCGGACGGGAGAGTTCCGATGATCCGCTTCGCCAGCCTGTCGCTCGTCGCCCTGTCGGCGCTTGCCGGCGCAACGATCGCGGCGCACGCCGCCGATCCGGTCGCTGTCGCCTTCGACGAGCCCGGCATCTGCGCCAACGCGTCGGTGCTCGGCACCATCGCCGGCCGCTTCCGCCATCAGGTGACTCATGTGCCGAACCTGCCCGATGTCGCCATCGCCGATTTCCAGCGCATCAGCGAGACGCTTCACAAGCCGCAGATATATGACGAGCGCCCCATCGACCGGCGTTACTGCCACGCCAGGGCCGATATGAGCGACGGGCGCAGCCACGACGTGTGGTATGTGATCGAGCGGCCGGCCGGCTTTGCCGGCATCGGCAGCAACGTCGAGTTCTGCGTCTCCGGCTTCGACCGCTGGAACGTCTATGACGGCCGCTGCCGGGTTCTGCGCCCTGCCCTTTGGTGATGCGGCGCGGGTCCATCGCGGTCGCGCTCGCGGCGCTTCTCTTCGGCTGCGAGCCTTCCGCTTCCGGCGATGAAGCGCTGCCGAAGGGCGATGGCTACGACTTCTTCGTGCTGGCGCTGACCTGGTCGCCGAGCTACTGCGAGATCGAAGGCGCCGACGCCAACCGCCAGCAATGCGCGCAAGGCCGCGAGCTCGGCTTCGTCGTCCACGGCCTGTGGCCGCAATTCGAGGACGGCTGGCCGGAATTCTGCGACCATGACGGGCCGAACCGGGTGCCGAACGCGCTCGTCCGCGACTATCTCGACCTGATGCCCTCGGCCGGGCTGATGGGCCATCAATGGCGCAAGCACGGTGTCTGCGCCGGCGTCAGCCAGCAGGACTATTTCAGGCTCGTGCGCGCCGCGCACGAGCGCATCGTCATCCCGGCGCAGTATCGCAATCCCGACGCCGACGCCGATGT
>DAOMOI010000312.1:0-3333 GCA_035444225.1 Aquamicrobium sp.
TCCCCTCCATGGCGCCGGCGATGGTGCCGGAATAGGTGACGTCGTCGGCGACGTTCGAGCCGGCATTGACCCCCGACAGGATCAGGTCCGGCGGCTCGGGCATCAGATGGCGCACGCCCATGATGACGCAGTCGGTCGGCGTGCCGCGCACCGCATAGTGCCTTTCGCGGACTTTCCGCATCCTGAGCGGCTCCGACAGCGACAGCGAATGGGCAAAGCCCGACTGGTCCGTCTCCGGCGCGACCACCCACACCTCGTCGGTGAACGAGCGCGCGATGCGCTCCAGCACCTGCAGGCCCTCGGCGTGGACGCCGTCGTCATTGGTCAGGAGAATCCGCATCAGGCCGCTCCGATCCGCTCGATGCCGCCCATATAGGGCTTCAGCGCCTCGGGCACCGAAATCGAGCCGTCCTCGTTCTGGTAATTCTCCATCACCGCGATCAGCGCGCGGCCGACGGCGATGCCCGAGCCGTTCAGCGTGTGGACAAATTGCGGCTTGCCGTCCCCTGCCCGGTAGCGCGCGTTCATGCGCCGCGCCTGGAAGTCGCCGCAGACCGAGCAGGACGAGATCTCGCGATAGGCGTTCTGCCCCGGCAGCCAGACCTCGATGTCGTAGGTCTTGCGCGAGCCGAAGCCCATGTCGCCGGTGCACAGCACCACGGTGCGGAACGGCAGGCCGAGGCGCTTCAGCACGGCTTCGGCGCATCCGGTCATGCGCTCGTGCTCGGCGAGCGAGGAGTCGGCGTCCGTGATCGACACCATCTCGACCTTGTTGAACTGGTGCTGGCGCAGCATGCCGCGCGTGTCGCGCCCGGCCGAGCCTGCTTCCGAACGGAAGCACGGCGTCAGCGCCGTGAAGCGCAGCGGCAGCTTCTCGCCGGCAAGGATCTCCTCGCGCACCAGATTGGTCAGCGGCACCTCCGCCGTCGGGATCAGGCCGAGCCGCGCCTCGCCATGCGGCACGAAGAACAGGTCTTCCTCGAATTTCGGCAGGTTGCCGGTGCCGTAGAGCGCGTCGTCGCGCACCAGGAGCGGCGGAATGACTTCCGTATAGCCGTGCTCGGTCGTGTGCAGGTCGAGCATGAACTGGCCGAGCGCGCGTTCGAGCCGCGCAATCTGGCCAGAAAGCACGGTGAAGCGCGCGCCCGAAATCCGCGCCGCGCGCTCGAAATCCATCTGGCCGAGCGCCTCCCCCAGCTCGAAATGCTCCTTCGCCCAGTTCGGGCGCTTCGCCTCGCCGACGCGACGCACCTCGACATTGTCGCGCTCGTCGCGGCCCGCCGGCACGTCGGCCAGCGGCAGGTTGGGAACGACGGCGAGCGCGTCGAGGAAGGCCTTGTCGAGCGCGCGCTCGGTCGCCTCGCCCGCCTGGACGAATTCCTTGATCGCCGCGACTTCCTGCTTCAGCTCCTCGGCGCGGGCGGAATCGCCGGCGCGCATGGCATTGCCGATCTCGCGCGAGGCGGCGTTGCGGCGCTCCTGCTTCTCTTGCAAGGCGACGAGATGGGCGCGACGCGCCTCGTCCCTCCCGATCAGATCGTCGACGACGGCGCGCGCCGCCTCCGGCGACTGGCCGCGGGCGGCGAGCGCATCGGCGAGAGCCTGCGGATTTTCACGAATCCATTTGATGTCGAGCATGGTCTGGAACCGTCCTCAATGAGCGGGAGAAGACGCCGAGGGGGTAGCCCGCAAATGGATTCGACGCAAGCGCCGCCGCGACGGAAGCGCCGGCCTACGAGGCCGGCGTGCCCTCCGACTCCTTGCTCTCGCCGGCCTCGGGGCTTTCGCCAGCCTTGGCCGGGGCCTCGCCCTCAAGCTCCGCGTCGCGCGCGGCCTGCTCGGCAGCGCGCTTCTTCTCGATCATGCGGCCGATGAAGATGGAGGCTTCGTAAAGCAGGATCGTCGGCAGCGCGAGGCCGATCTGGCTGACCGGGTCGGGCGGCGTCAGCACGGCCGCGGCCACGAAGGCGATGACGATCGCCCAGCGGCGCTTCGACACCAGCGTGTCGACCTGCAGCAGCCCGACCCGCACCAGAAGCGTGGTGACGACCGGAAGCTGGAACACCAGCCCGAAGGCCAGGATCAGCGTCATGATCAGGCCGAGATATTCCGACACGCGCGGCAGGAGCGAAATCTGGATCTCCTGGTCCGGTCCCACCTGCTGCATGGCGAGGAAGAACCACATCACCATCGGCGTGAAGAAGAAGTAGACCAGCGCAGCGCCGATCAGGAACAGGATCGGCGAGGCGATGAGGAAGGGCAGGAAGGCGGCGCGCTCGTTGCGGTAGAGCCCCGGCGCCACGAACTTGTAAAGCTGCGTCGCGATCAGCGGAAAGGCGAGCACGATGCCGCCGAACATGCCGAGCTTGATCTGGGTGAAGAAGAATTCCTGCGGCGCGGTGTAGATCAGGTCTACCTTGGTCGGGTCGAGCCCCGCCCACGCCGTCGCCCATTGGAACGGCAGCACCAGCAGGTTGAAAAGCTGCTTGGCGAAGAAGAAGCAGAACAGGAAGGCGACGAAGAAGCCGACCAGCGACCAGATCAGCCGCGAGCGAAGCTCGATCAGGTGATCGAGCAGCGGCGCCGCCGATTTTTCGATTTCGTCGTCTTGCGCGGTCACGAGGCGGCTCCGCCGGTCTTCTTCTTCGGTGCGGCGGCCTTCTTCGCCACCGGCTTGGCAGGCGCGGGCTTTGCAGGCGCCGGCTTGGAGGGCGCTTTCGCCTTGGCGGGTGCCTTCGGCTTGACCGCTGCGGGCATGGCCGCCGCGGCGGCCGGAACAGGCGCCGCCGGCGTAGCGGCGGGCGCCGCCGGCGCGACCGCGGCCGGTTCAGGCGCCTTCGGCTTGGGCGGCTCGGCCTTCGGCGGGTTGAAGGCCGCCGCGAGGCCGGCGCGCACGTCCTTGCCCGCCGTCTCCAGCGGATTGAACGCCTTCTTGATGTCGGCGGCCGGATTGAGCCTGCGGGCGTCGTCGGCGAGCTTCTTCAGGTCGTCGAGCTCGGCCTCTTTCAGCGCATCGTCGAACTGCTTGCGGAACTCGCCCGCCATGGTGCGCAGCTTCGCCGTCGTCTTGCCGATCGTGCGCAGCATTCCGGGCAGTTCCTTGGGACCGACGACCACGATCATCACGACCGCGATCACCAGCATCTCCGTCCAGGCGATGTCAAACATGGCGTCTCAGGCTCCCGACCGCCGAGAAGGCGCGGCTCAGGAGGTCTTGCCGGCCTTTTCCTTGCTGGCGGAGACGGTCTCGTCGGCGCGATGCTCGACGGTCTTGGTCTCGTCGTCGTCGTCGGACATGCCCTTCTTGAAGCTCTTGATGCCCTTGGCCATGTC
>DAOMOI010000313.1:0-3326 GCA_035444225.1 Aquamicrobium sp.
TCTCGGCCACGTGCTTGGGGTCGACGAACATGCCCTTGACCTTGGTGCGCTGGTCGGCGCGGCCCATCCAGCCCTTGATGCGGGTGGCGGTGCGCCCGCAGGGCGAGAAGCCCGGCAGCACGGCGGAAAGGTCGCCGGTGCCGACACGCACCAGCGGGTAGGCCGGGTTCAGGCTGGTGACGACGACCTCGCCGACCTCGCCATCCGGCACGGGGTCGCCGGTGCCGGGGCGGACGATCTCGACGATCAGGTTCTCGTTGAGGATGAGGCCGGGATTGGGCCGGCCGTCGTCGCCCGCGCTCTCATAGGCGATGACGCCGAACTCGGCGGTGGCGTAGCATTGATAAACCCTGACGCCGCGCGCGAAATATTCCTCGCGCAGGGACGGGAACAGCGCGCCGCCGCTCACCAGCCCGATACGGATGGAGGACAAGTCGCGGCCCATCTCGGCGGCGCGGTCGAGGATGGCTTTCAGGAAATCAGGCGTGCCGGCATAGACGGCGGGCCTGAGCGCGGCGGCTGCCTCGACCTGCATCTCGGTGTTGCCGGTGCCGGCGGGGAAGACGGCGCAGCCCAGCGCCCGCGCGCCATGGTCGAGCATGAAGCCGCCCGGCGTCATGTGGTAGGAAAAGGCGTTGTGGACGATATCGCCGGGGCGAACGCCGGCGGCGAAGAAGGCGCGGGCGGCCTGCGCCGGGTCGGCGGCCAGCCCCTGCGGCTCCCAGATCGGGCCGGGCGACATGAAGACGCGGCCGCCATTGAGGTGGGCGGGAGCGGCGAAGCCGCCGAAGGGCGGCTCCTTGGCCTGCATCTCCATCAGCTCGGCCTTGCGCAGCACGGGCACCTGCGCCAGCGCCTGGCGCGAGGTCAGCGCGGCGAGATCGACGTCCTTCAGCCAGCCGGCGAGCCCGGGCGTCTCGCGCGTCGCCACGCTGAGGAAGGCGGGCAGCCGCTGGAACAGGTCGGCTTCCCGCGCCTCCGGCGCGCGCTGCTCGAGATCGTCGAAAAACGCGGTCATGGTTCCTCCCGCTGCTGCCCCAACCTGCTGGCCCGATCCCGCTTACGTCGGGCCTTGGCGGCCTCTTCGCGGGCCCCTTATTGCAGGGGCGGCCGCCCGCGCGCAAGTCGCAGGCCGCAGCGCGGCGTCAGGAGACGCCGGCGGCGCGCTTGACGAGCGAGAACTGCGCGCCGGCCGAGCTGGTGCAGTTCAGCTGCGTCTGCGTGACCATGGCACAATTGACCTGCGTGGTCGTCTGGCGGATCAGCGAGGTGACGGAGATCGAGACCGCGCCCGGCCCGGTCTGGGTATAGCTGCCCTCGGCCAGCTTGTTGCCGGTGTCGGTGGCCAGCGTCTCGAAATAGCCGTTGGTGAAACGCGAGATCGCCACCCCGTCGGTGCTCATCCAGTCGCCGTTGAAGCCGTTCGACGGCGGCGGCGTGCCGGCGATCGGTCCGCCCGCGCGCGGCGGCGGGCCGCCGATGCCCTGGCAGCCCGCCAGGGCCAGAGCGACCGCGATGGCGCCGGCCGCGCGAATTTTCCCCGCATTCCTCATGCCGATTGTCCTCTTTCGGTACGCTTCGTCTTTTTCAATCGCCGGTTTTCCCGGCGAAAGCAAGGTTGCCGGGCAGCCGCCGGCAAAACGAAAACGCTCAACGAACAAGAATGTTGCGGAATTGCCAAGGGTCTTCGGCGTCGATGTCCTCGGGGAAGAAGCCCGGCCTGTCCCGGAGCGGGGTCCAGTCGGTATAGAAGCCGTTGAGCGGGCCGAGATAGGGCCGCTGCACGTCGAGGCAAAACGAATAATCCATCCAGTCGGTATCGACGATGCCGGCTTCAGGGTTCTTCAACGCCCACGCCATGCCGGCGACGACGGCGGATGAGACCTGAAGGCCGGTCGCGTTCTGGAACGGGGCGAGGTCGCGCGCCTCCTCGAGCGAAAGCTGCGAGCCGAACCAGTAGGCGTTGCGGCCGTGGCCGTAGAGCAGCACGCCGAGCTCGTCGGCGCCGTCGAGAAGCTCGTCCTCCTCCAGCACGCGCTGGACCGGCTGCGCGCGGCCGGCGGCGCCGAACATCTCGTGCAGCGACAGCACCGCGTCGTTGCAGGGGTGGTAGGCATAGTGGCAGGTCGGGCGGTAGAGCACCGCGCCGTCGCCGTCGCGGACGGTGAAGAAATCCGCGATCGAGATCGCCTCGTTGTGGGTGACGAGAAAGCCGTATTGCGGGCCGGGCGTCGGGCACCATGTGCGCACGCGCGTGTTGGCGCCCGGCTGTTCGAGGAAGATCGCCGCGCCGCAGCCGCCTTCGTGGCGGCGGGCGTTCTGCGGCAGCCATTTCTCGTGCGTGCCCCAGCCGAGTTCGGCCGGCTGGAGCCCCTCGGCGATGAAGCCCTCGACCGACCACGTGTTCCAGAACGTGTCGAGCGGCTTCGGCAGCTTTGCGCGCTGGGTGTCGCGCTCCGCGATGTGGATGCCCTTGACGCCGGCGGCGCGCATCAGCCGCGCCCAGCCCTCGCGGTCGTGCGCCTCGGGCGCGGCGATGCCGAGGCCGAGTTCGGCGGCGAGGTCGACCAGCGCCTGCTTGACGAACCACGACACCATGCCGGGATTGGCGCCGCAGCAGGAGACGGCGGTGGCGCCGCCGGGATGTTCCCGCTTCTCGCGCAGCACGGTCTCGCGCAACGCATAGTTGGTGCGGCTCGCATTGTCGGCGCTGTCGTCGAAATAGAAGCCGAGCCACGGCTCGACCACGGTGTCGATGTAGAGCGCGCCCAGTTCGCGCGTCAGCCGCATCAGGTCGAGCGAGCCGGTGTCGACGGACAAGTTGATGCAAAAGCCCTGTCCGCCGCCTTCGGTCAGGAGAGGGGTCAGGAGCGCGCGGTAATTGTCGCGGGTGACGTGAGCCTCGACGAAGCGGAAGCCGCGCTCCTCGACGAAGGCGCGGTTTTCCGGGCGCGGCTCGACGACGGTGACGCGGGCAGGGTCGAAGCGGAAATGGCGCTCGATCAGCGGCAGCGCGCCGCGCCCGATCGAGCCGAGGCCGATGATAACCAGCGGCCCGGAAATCTCGCCGTGGACGGGAAAGGCAGTCTGGGCCATTTCGGGCTCGGCCATGTCGGACTCCGGGGCGCGCGATGAGGAAAAAGCGGAGGCGGCGCTAAACCACAATCGGCGGCCCGAAGCAACAATTTGCCGGTATTTATGCCTCCATCGCCTCCAGCTCGTCGATCAGGCTCTCGATGACGGACAGGCCCTTGCTCCAGAATTCCGGGTCCGAGGCGTCGAGGCCGAAGGGGGCGAGAAGCTCGGAATGGTGCTTGGTGCCGCCC
>DAOMOI010000314.1:0-2101 GCA_035444225.1 Aquamicrobium sp.
GACGCAGCCCTCGCCGAGATTGACCTCGACCAGCCGCGGCCGCTCGGCTTCTCCCCCCTGCTCCGGCAGCGCGTCGCCGACATAGAGCGCGGCATGCGACCATGTCGACTGCGTCAGGTACTTGATCGCGGCGGAAATCTTCTGGTTGCCCTCGACCAGCAGGATGTCGCCCGGCTGCAAGGTGCGATGCAGTATCTCGGGATCGGACGGGGTGTAGGGCTCGTAGCCGGAGGATTCGCTTTGCAGGCGGCGCGCGATCAGGTGGCCGAGCCGGTCGAGAAGCGTGTCCGTCTGTTCGGTCATGGCATGAGAGAGCGTATCGGATCGGGTGAAGGCGGCGCAGGCTAGCAAGCCCGGCGCGAAACTGCAAAGCCGCCGCGCTACTGCTCCAGGGCCAGCGCGCCGCCCTCGACCGAATAGCGCTTGAGCCGAGACAGGAAGCTCATGCCGACCAGCGCGCCGGACAGCGCCTCGTCGTCGAGCACGACGGCGGCGACGCGGTCCAGCTCGATCCGGCCGAGCGCGACCCTGTCGATGACCACCGGCGCGACGCGCACGCGGCCGTTGGCGGTATTGGCGAAGGCGGTGAAGTCGGATTCGGCGACGGAAAGCCCGATGCGCCGCGCCGTGGCGCGGTTGATGGCGATGAGCGTCGCGCCGGTATCGACCAGCGCCGGCACGGCGCGGCCGTTCAGCCTGAACTCGGCGCGGAAGTGTCCGGCCTCATCGGCCGCGAGCCGGACCTTGCGGCCGCCGGACGACAGCACCGCCGGCTCGGCGCGCGGCGCAGCGGGAGCCGTGGGCGCTTCGGCGCGGGGCGGCGTCAGCCTGTCCTCCAGCAAGGCCGGCACGGAGGCGAAGGCGACGGCCAGAACCCCGGCGAAAACGAGGATGCGCAGCATGAGGCGTCTTTCCAGGACGGTTTCGCCCGGAAGCCTAGCGCGGAATGCTCAGCACGGGATTAACGGGCCGCCGGTCAGCCCTGCGCGCGCAGATGAGCCGAAAGCGCCTCCATCGCCAGCACATAACCCTGCGGGCCGAAGCCGCAGATCATGCCGAGCGCCACCTTCGAGACATAGGACAGGTGGCGGAAATCCTCACGGCGATGGATGTTGGACAGGTGAACCTCGGCCACGGGCAGCTCGACGCTGGCGAGGGCGTCCATGATGGCGATCGAGGTGTGGGTGAAGGCCCCGGCATTGAGGACGATGCCGTGATGCCGGCCCCGCGCCTCGTGGATCCAGTCGATCAGCTGGCCCTCGTGGTTCGACTGGCGAAAGTCGATCTCCAGCGCGAGCCGCGCCCCCGCCTCGCGGCACAGCGCCTCGACGTCGGCCAGCGTCGCCTTGCCGTAGACCTGCGGCTGGCGCTGGCCGAGAAGGTTGAGGTTCGGCCCGTTGAGGACCAGAAGCGAAAGCGTCATCTTGCGTCCCCGCCGGTTTTCACGCCGCGCAAGATAGTCTCGATAGGCGGCGCGTGTAAATCACGCGCCGCGCAGGAAGCGCACCGGCCGCCCCGGCACGATCGCCTGCGCCGCGCGCATGATGCCGTGGGCGTCGATGCCGTAATGGCTATAGAGGTCGGCGATGGTGCCGGTCTGGCCGAAATGCTCGACGCCGAGCGCGCGGGTGCGGTGGCCGTTGACGGCACCGAGCCAGGCCAGCGTTGCCGGATGGCCGTCGATGACGGTGACGAGGGCGCAATGCGGCGGCACCGCGTCGAGCAGGCGCTCGACATGGCTGCGGGCATGGACGAGGCCGTGCTCGCGCGCGTGCTGGGCCGCGCTCCAGCCGGCGTTGAGCCGGTCGGCCGAGGTGATGGCGAGCAGGCCGATGTCGCGCCGGTCCTCGGCCATGAGGCCGACCGCCTCGATCGCCTCGGGCGCGACCGCGCCGGTATAGGCGACGACGATCTGCGCGTTGGGGCCGGGCCGGCGCATCCAGTAGCCGCCATTGACGATGTCCTCGGCCAGTCGGTCGTCGATCTTGCGGCGCGGCTGTTCGATCGAGCGCGTCGAAAGCCGCAGATAGAGCGAGCCGCCGACGGCGTCGCGCAGCCATGTCGTCTCGTCCGGCTCGGCGTCGCCGTCGCGCTGCATGTA
>DAOMOI010000314.1:2201-3316 GCA_035444225.1 Aquamicrobium sp.
AGGAACAGGTTCATCTCGGCGATGCCGAGCTCCATGTGCTGGCCCTCGGGCGCGAAGTTCCAGGTGAAGGTGGAGGGGATGCGCTCGGCCTTGAACAGGTCGGCCATCTTCTCGCGCGCGAACAGGCCGCGCCGGTTGACCCATGCGCCGAGATTGGTCGAGACGGTGACGTCGGGCGAGGTGGTGACGACGCGGGCCGCGAAGGGATCGTCCCGCTTGGCGATGCCGTGCATCAGCAGGCCGAAGCCCTGCTGGGTCGACATCTCCGGGCCGATCTCGACCTCCAGCCTTTCCGGCACGGGAATCGCCGGGGCGGTCTTGCGGCGGCGGCCCTTGGCGTTGAAGGGGGCCGCGGCGACGAAGCGGCGCAGCGACGCCTCGTCCTCCAGCCCTTCATAAGGCTCCCACTCGTGCCCGGCGCGGATTCCAAGCGCCTCGCGCAGCGCCTCCACCTGCGTCGGCGTCATCAGCCCTGCATGGTTGTCCTTGTGGCCGGCGAGCGGCAGGCCGTAGCCCTTGATCGTGTAGGCGATGAAGCAGACAGGCCGGTCGTGTGCGCGCGCGGCCTCGAAGGCTTCGATGAGCGAGGGCAGGTCGTGGCCGGCAAGATTGGCCATCAGCTCGGCGAGTTCGGCGTCGCTGCGCTTCTCGATCAACTTGGTGACGGCACCCTGGTCGCCGATGTCGTCCATCAGCCGCTTGCGCCACGCCGCGCCGCCCTGGAAGGTCAGCGCCGAATAGAGCTGGTTCGGGCATTCGTCGATCCAGCGGCGCAAGGCCTCGCCGCCCGGCTCGGCGAAGGCGGCCTGTTGCAGCGAGCCGTGCTTCAGGATGACCACGTCCCAGCCGAAATTGCGGAAGATCGCCTCGAAGCGCTCCCACAACCCCTCGCGCACCACGGCGTCGAGGCTCTGGCGGTTATAATCGACCACCCACCACGTGTTGCGCAGGCCGTGCTTCCAGCCTTCCAGCAGCGCCTCGAAGATGTTGCCCTCGTCCATCTCGGCGTCGCCGAGCAGCGCCACCATCTTGCCTTCCGGCTCCTTGCCGCCCGGCCCCGTGGCAAGACCCTTGGCGCGCAGATAGTCCTGCGTCAGCGAGGAAAACAGCGTCTG
>DAOMOI010000315.1:0-3291 GCA_035444225.1 Aquamicrobium sp.
TTGCAGCGGCGTCAGGTTGAGCGCGTTGATCTGGTTGGCGATCTGCTGCGGCAGGCCGAGATAGCCCATAGCCGTCGACAGGAACGAGGCGGCCGCGATGATCAGCCCGAGCATGCTGACCGTGCGCGCCGTGCCCATGCAGGCATCCATGACGTTGCGCAGCGACAGCGTCCGCTCGATGGCCATGATGGCCAGGGTGACGACGACGGCGAGCGCCGCGGCCTCGGACGGGCTGGCCATGCCCGTATACATCGAGCCGAGCAGCGACACCATCAGGACGATGAACGGCAGCAGCGTCGGCAGGCGCGAGAACCGCTCGCGCCAGATGCCGCCCGGCGATTCCTCCGTCCGGACCTCGAACGGGCGAAGCCACGAATAGACGACCAGATAGCTCATGAACATGAACGCCAGCAGCGCGCCGGGAATGATGCCGGCGGCGAACAGCTTGAGCACCGAGGTCTGCGACAGCACGCCGTAGACGATCATGATGATCGAGGGCGGGATGAGGAAGCCGAGCGTGCCGGCCCCGGCGAGCGAGCCCATGGAGATGGAGCGCGGATAGCCGCGCTGCTTCAGCTCCTCGAGGGTGATCTTGCCGATGGCGCTGGTGGTCGCGGCCGACGACCCCGAGATCAGCGCGAAGAAGGTGCAACCGAGGATGTTGGTGTGCAGCAGCCCGCCGGGAAAGCGGCGCACCCACGGCTCGAGCGCGTGGAACAGCCCGCCGATGAAGTTCGAGCGGAACAGAAGCTCGGCCATCAGGATGAACAGCGGCAGCGCCAGCAGCTCGGGCGAGGCGAGGCCGTTCCAGACGGTCTGGGCGAGGATGCGATCGACCGGCAGGTTGCGGAACAGCTCGAGGCTGCCGATGCCGACCCCCATGAGGCCGAGGCCGACCCATGCGCCGGCGCCGAGAAGGCCGAACAGGAGCAGGATGGGGGTGATGACGGAAAGAGGCATGGCGTGCTTGCCTTCCCTGTATGGGCGCTCCTGTCGGGGCGCGTCCTATTCGGCCGAGGGACTGTTGAACCAGGGCAGTTCGATGCGGGTGCCGAGGATCAGGTGGACCAGCCGCAACGCGAGTTGCAGCGTCAGCATCGAGGCGCCGAGCGCGACGAAGATCATCGGATAGACGAGCGGGAGATTGTCGACGGTGCCCGAGGTGCGCCCGGTGGAGCCCCAGTTGTAGCAGAGCCGGATCACCGCGAAGCTCAGATAGGCCGAGATCGCCAGACCGAGCAGCGTCGAGATGTAGAGGAACCCGCGCGGCAGGACCGTCGACAGCAGGGTGACCTGGATATGCCCCCCGGTCCTGAGCGTGAAGGCGAGGCCCATGAAGATCGCGGCGATATGCATGTAGGCGGCATATTCCCACACGAAGGTCAGGCTGATGCCGGCGAAGTTGCGGACCACGATCTCGACCATCTGCATCAGGGCGATGAGCAGGATCGTGACCCCGGCCACCCAGGCCATCGCTCGGGAAATCGTATCGACGGTTCGGTAGATCGACTGCCACATGGAAGCTCTCCGGCAAGCTCTCCGTCAGGGGCGCAGCCGGCCGCGGAAGGCGGCGCGGCTGCGGGCTTCGCGGGTCAGCGCTTGCCGAATGCCTCGACGACGGCGATGGCGCGCGGTCCCATCTTCTCGATTTCGGCCTCGCGGATCGGCGCGGCGCGCTTGCGCAGCTCGTCGCGGGTGGCGTCGTCGAGGTCGCCGTTGATCATGCCGTGGTCGGCGAGCGTCTTCAGCGCGCTCGCGTCGGTGTCCTGCGCCGACTGCCAGAAATCCGGCTCCATCCGGTGCGCCGTCTCCAGGATCGCGGTCCGGTGCTCCTCGGACAGCGCGTTCCAGGCGTCGAGATTGACGCTGACCGCGTTCAGGTTCCAGGTGTGGCGCGTCGTGTAGCCATGGCTCAGGAACTCCCAGAACGACCCGTCCACGGCCGAGGGCGAGGAGGTGCCGACGGCATCGATGGCGCCGGTGGCGAGCGAGGGGATCACCTCGCCCCACGGCAGCTGCACCGGCGTCATGCCCGAGGCGCGGAAGATCTCGGTCGCCGAGGAGTCGGAGGAGCGCACCTTGATGCCGGAGAAATCGGCGATCGAGTTGATCTCCTTCTTGGTGAAGACCTGCTGTTGCGGCCACGGCACGGTGTAGAGCAGCTTCTGGTTGTTCTCGGAGAACACCTCCTCGAGAAGCGGACGGTAGAACTCCTGGAAGGCCACCTGCTCTTCGTAGGTGTTGATCAGGTAGGGCAGCGACTGGAGGCCGAGCAGCGCGTTGTCGCCGGTCTGCTGCTGGAGCAGCATGTCGCCGATCGGCACGAGGCCGTCGCGCACGGCCGAGAACATCTCCGGGCCCTTGAAGCCGAGCGAGCCGCCCGGATGGATGGTGATGGCCACCTCGCCGTCGGTCGCGGTCTTGACCTCGTCGGCGAATTTCTGCGCGTTGACGGAGATGTAGTTCTCGGCCGGCCAGGCCAGCGGCAGGTCCCAGGCGGTTTCGGCGAGGACCGGCGTGGCGGCGGTCAGGGCGATCGCGGCGGCAAGGCCGAAGTGGAAATGACGGGTCATGGCGTTCCCTGCTGTTGTTGTGCCTGTTGTTATGATTGTCTCCAGCCATCCGCGAAAATCGAGCCGGACGCTGTCATCGGTGATGAAATCGCACCCTGTCGAGAAATAATAGCGATATATAATTATGCTTTCGTATTCTTTTTTGGAATTAAAAGCGATGATCCCCTAGCTTTCCGCAGCTGGCGTGGCGAAGGAGCGCACGGCGAATCCGGCCGTCTCGACCGTGGCGCGGATGGTGCGGGCGAGGTCGATCGCGCCGGCGGTGTCGCTGTGGATCAGGATGGAGTCCACCGGCATGGGAATGTCGGTGCCGTCGGCGGCGCGCACCGTGCCCTCGTTCAGCACCCGCGCGATACGGGCCGCGATGTCCTGCGCCGAATGGATGACCGCGCCCGGCGTGCCGCGCGCGACCAGCGTTCCCTCGGGCGTATAGGCGCGGTCGGCGAGGAAGGAGCGCACCAGCCGCAAGCCCTGCCGCTCGGCCTCGCGCGCGGCGGCCGTGTGCGGCAGGCCGACGACGGCGAGGTCGCGGTCGAAGGCGCGTACCGCGCCGATCAGCACGCGGGCGACGTCCTCGTCGACGAAGGATAGGTTGCCGAGCGCGCCGTGGAAATTCGCGTGGGTGAGCCGGGTGCCGGCGGCGGAAGCCAGCGCCGAGATCGCGCCGAGCTGGGTCAGGGCCAGCAGCTCCAGCTCGCGCCCCGACATGCGCATCGGC
>DAOMOI010000316.1:0-3285 GCA_035444225.1 Aquamicrobium sp.
CCCATTGCGGCAAGGACTACCGGCGCGTGCGCATCGGCATCGGCCATCCCGGCGTCAGGGAAATGGTGATGCCGCACGTGCTGGGCGATTTCGCCAAGGCGGACCGCGAATGGCTGGAGCCGCTACTCGACGCGATCGCCGACAATGCCGACAAGCTGGTGGCCGGCGACGAAAACGGCTTCATGAACAAGGTCAGCCTCGCCGTGCGCGGCTCCGAGACGCCTGCTGAGGAAAAGCCGGCGAGGAAGGGCCAGAGCCATATCCGCCAGGCCCGCCCCAAACCGCCCCCCAAGGCTGAAATCCCCGAAGGCGGGCCGATGGCGACGATGCTGCGCAAGCTGCTCGGCGGCAAGGACTAGCCTCCGCCGCGCAATCGGCCTTTATCGCCCGTCAGGGAACCAATTGCGCGCCGGCGCGTCCATCCTGCGCCATGGACAAGGACTGCGGACCCGAATCCATCGAGGATGTGCTCGAATGCGTCGAGGAGGCCGGCGACATCCACCGGCGCGTCTCGGTGGCCGATCTCGTCGACCGCATCGGCGAAGGCGCCTTCGCGCCGCTGATGCTCGTCCCGGCGCTCGTCCTAATCTCGCCCCTGACGGTCATCTTCGGGCTGGCCACCGCCTGCGGCTTCGTCATCGCCCTGATCGCCTTCCAGATGGTGATCGGCCGCGAAAGACTGTGGCTGCCCGACTTCATCCTGCGCCAGACCGTGTCGGGACGGCGGCTCGACCGCGTCGTCGCCCGGTTCGCCGGGCCCGCCCGCTTCGTCGACGCCATGACCGGCAAGCGGCTGGCCGTTCTGGTCGACCCGCCGTTCACCCGGCTTTGGGCGCTTGTGTGCATGGTGCTGGCGCTGATCATCCCGGCTTTCGAGCTCGTGCCGATGTCGGCGACGATCATCGCCTCGGCGATCGCCCTTTTCGCGCTGGCCATGCTGGCGCGCGACGGCCTGCTGGCGCTGTCGGGCCTCGCCGTCCTCGGCGGCGCCGGCTGGCTGTTCTGGAACCTCGTCACCTGACCCTCAAGACCTGACCGGCAGGACTTGACGTTCGCCGGCCGTTTCGCCCATAGCCCTTGGCACGTTTTCCCGTTCCCGACAGGACCATCCATCATGGGCTTCAAATGCGGCATCGTTGGGCTTCCCAACGTCGGCAAATCCACGCTGTTCAACGCGCTGACCAGAACCGCCGCCGCGCAGGCGGCCAACTATCCCTTCTGCACCATCGAGCCGAACACCGGCGAGGTCGCGGTGCCGGACGGCCGCATGACCCGCATCGCGGCCATCGCCGGCTCGAAGGAGATCATCCCGACCCGCATCTCCTTCGTCGACATCGCCGGCCTCGTGCGCGGCGCCTCGAAGGGCGAAGGGCTCGGCAACCAGTTCCTCGCCAACATCCGCGAGGTCGATGCCATCGTCCACGTGCTGCGCTGCTTCGAGGACGACGACATCACCCATGTCGAGGGCCGCATCGACCCGGTCGCCGACGCCGAAACGGTCGAGACCGAGCTGATGCTGTCCGACCTCGAAAGCCTCGAGCGCCGCATCATCCAGACACGCAAGCGCGCCACCGGCAAGGACAAGGAATCCATGACCGTCCTGCCGGTGATGGAACAGGCGCTCAAGCTGCTTCAGGACGGAAAGCCGGTGCGCGTGATGCTCGACGGCATCGCGGCCGAGGATCTGAAGATCCTGCAAGGGCTCAACCTGCTGACTTCGAAGCCCGTGCTTTACGTCTGCAACGTCGCCGAGGAAGACGCGGCCGAGGGCAACGCCCACACGCGGGCCGTCGAGGCCATGGCCGCCGCGCAAGGCGCGGGCGTGGTCGTCATCTCGGCGGCGATCGAGGCCGAGGTGGCGCAACTCGCCGACGAGGAGGCGAAGGAATATCTCGACGCCATGGGGCTGGCCGAGCCCGGCCTCGACCGGCTGATCCGCGCCGGCTACGCGCTCCTGAACCTGATCACCTATTTCACCGCCGGCCCCAAGGAAACCCGCGCCTGGACCGTCGAGAAGGGCACCAAGGCGCCGCAGGCGGCCGGCGTCATCCACAGCGATTTCGAGCGCGGCTTCATCCGTGCCCAGACAATCGCCTTCGACGACTACGTGACGCTCGGCGGCGAGACCGCGGCCAAGGAAGCCGGCAAGGCCCGCGACGAAGGCAAGGAATATGTGGTGCAGGACGGCGACGTGCTCCTGTTCCGGTTCAACACCTGAAACGGCGTTGCTTCGGTCGACCGAAGCCGCCACTATGGTTGTTCAAGCTTGAACGGGATTGCCGCATGAGCGCGAAGAAGTGGGCATTCGAGGACTTCGTCCCGGGGCTGAAGATCGACCTCGGCGAAAGGCATGTGACCGCGCAGGAGATCGTCGAGTTCGCCGACGAGTTCGATGCCCAGCCGATGCACCTCGTCGAGGAGGCCGGCAGGGCCAGCCTTCTCGGCGGGCTGGCGGCGTCGGGCTGGCACACCTGCGCCATGCTGATGCGGATGCTGTGCGATTCCATGCTGCTCGACTCCACCTCGCAGGGCGCGCCGGGAATCGACACGCTGCGCTGGCGCAAGCCGGTGCTGGCCGGCGACACGCTGACAGGAACCTGCACCGTCCTTTCCACGCGCACCTCGTCGTCGCGTCCCGGCCTCGGCCTCGTCACCGTGCGCTACGAACTCTTCAACCAGCGCGGCGAACTGGTGCTCGAGATGCAGCATACCGGCATGTTCCTTGCCCGCGGAACCGCCGCATGAGCGCGCTCGACACCTATTTCCGGCTCGGCGAAACCGTCACCCTCGGCTCCCATACCTTCGGCGCCGAGGAGATAAAGGCATTCGCCAGAAAGTTCGATCCGCAGCCTTTCCATGTCGACGAGACGGCGGCGCGCGGCTCGCTGTTCGGAAAGCTGTGCGCGTCCGGCTGGCACACGGCGGCGATGTGGATGAAATACAACCTCCTGAATCGCGAGGATGCGACGGACAGGCCTTGGGAAGGCCCCGGGCCCCGGCCCGAATTCGGCCCCTCGCCCGGCTTCGAGAAGCTGAAATGGCTCAAGCCGGTCTATGTCGGCGAGACCGTCACCTTCACCCGCCGCGCCATCGCCCATCGCGCGCTTGCCAGCCGGCCGGGCTGGCGGGTGCTGACCGTCGCCTGCGAAGCCTTCGATTCGACCGGCGACAAGGTGCTCGAATTCGAAAGCGCCGTGCTGGTCAGGACCGGCTGAGCCGAGGCCCGACGCCGCATTGTGCTTCGTCCCTCGAGGGGCTATGCCGTGGCAACCTTCCAGATGCAGC
>DAOMOI010000317.1:0-3284 GCA_035444225.1 Aquamicrobium sp.
AGCCGAAGGCGAGCTCGGCATGCGCGACCTTGTCGCCCGCCATGTGCCTGGCGTGCACGACGAAGCCGAAGGCCCTTTCCAGCCACGCGATCATCGCCGCGGCATCACGGAACCGGAAGGTGGGGTAGATGCGCGGAGCTTCGGTCATCATGCATTCCTCCTCTGGCCTCCCTCTGGCTTCCTTTGCCCGAAGCCTGCCGCGACTGAAGCACGCCATTCGGGCCATCGTTTGACCGGAGATCCTGCCGGAAAGTGCGCTCTGCCGGCTATTCAATCGCTGCCCAATCGCTGCTTGACTCCAGCAGAAGTTCCAAACATTCTCACCTTCTGTCTCATCTGATGGAACATCGCGTCAGATTGACGAGACACCCGGAGGGGACCGGGCGAGGAGGAGTCGATGTCGGGAAGCGAAGCGCAGATCGCGTCCGTCAAGACGATCGGTCGCGTCGCGACGGTGCTTCGCGCGCTGGCCGCCGGCTCCGGGGCCGGCATGCGCCTGTCCGAAGTCAGCACGGCCATCGGTCTCGGCAAGGCCACCGTGCATCGCCTGATGGGCGCGCTGGTCGAGGTCGGCTACGTGGAATATGACGAGACGAGCCGCCTCTACCGGCTGGGCTATGCCCTGTTCGCGCTGGGCGCGGCCGCCCGGCGCTTTCATATCGTCGATCTCGCCCGCCCGGCTTTGACGCGCCTTGCCGCGCAGACCGGCGATACGATCTATCTTTCCCTGCGCGACGGCGACGAGGCGCTTTGCGTCGATCGCTGCACCGGCTCCTTCCCGATCCGCACCCTGACGCTCGACATCGGCGCCCGGCGCCCGCTCGGCGTCGGGGCCGGTTCGCTGGCGCTGCTCGCCTTCCAGCGCGACGCGGACATCGCGCGTGTGCTGGCGTCCGGCCATGCGGCGCGGCGCGATTTCGCAGGGTTCGATGCGGAACAGCTGTCCGGGATGATCGAGATCACGCGCCGCAAGGGCTACGCGCTCAACGACGGGCGCATCGTCCGGGCGATGATGGCCATCGGCGTTCCGGTCCGCGACGGCGCCGGCCGCGTGCTCGCCTCGCTGTCCCTCGCCGCCATCCGGGAACGTTTCGAGGGCGCCCGCCTCGAGGAACTGGTCGAGGCGCTGCGGCAGGAGGCGGTCGCCCTCGGGCACAGGCTCGACCACCGCAACCAGATCACCGCCGAGCAACTACCGGAGTTCGCCACTTGACGGTTTCACCAGCCAATTTCGACCGCCAGCGGTTCACCGCCCTCCTGCACCTGATGTGGCGCATCCGTGCCTTCGAGGAAGAGGCCATCGCCGGCCAGAAGCAGGGGCTGGTGCTGGGCGCGATCCACCCCTCCATCGGGCAGGAGGCGGTCGCGGCGGGCGTCTGCGCCAATCTTCGCCGCGAGGACCTGCTCTTGTCCACCCATCGCGGCCACGGTCATACGCTCGCCAAGGGCGCGGACGCGCTGGCGATGATGCGCGAGCTGTTCGGCCGCGACGGCGGCACCTGCGGCGGCAAGGGCGGCTCGATGCACATCGCCGACTTCTCGGTCGGCATGCTGGGAGCCAACGGCGTCGTCGGCGCCAACATCCCGATCGCGGCGGGCGCGGCGCACGGCCAGAAGCTGCGCGGCGACGGCGAGATCACGGTCTGCATCTTCGGCGACGGCGCGGTGAACCGCGGCCCGTTCATGGAAGGGCTGAACTGGGCCAAGGTGTTCGACCTGCCGGTGCTGTTCGTGTGCGAGGACAACGCCTGGTCGGCCACGACCCGCACCGCGGCGATGACCGCAGGCGACGGGCCTGCGGCGCGGGCGCAATCGCTCGGCATCCCGGCCGACGCCGTCGACGGCAACGATCTCGTCGCGACGGATGCCGCCGCCCGCGGCGCCATCGACGCGGTGCGCAACGGCGGTGGGCCGCGCTTCCTGCATTGCCGCACCTATCGCATCACCGGCCACACCTCGGTCGATGCCGCCGCCTATCGCGACGGCGGCGAGGTGGAGCGCGCGAAGGAGACCTGCCCCATCGCCCGGCTGGAAGCGGCGCTTTCCATGGCGGGCGTCGACGCGGCGACGCTCGCCTCGGCCCGCGACAGGGCAAAGGAGGAGATGCGCGCCATCCGCGAGGAGGCGCAGGACACCGACTGGCCGGACACCGCCGGCGCCTACACGGACGTGCAGGATATCGGCGATCCGCGCGGGAGGGCATTCTGATGGCCGCGACCACCTATATCGACGCCGGCCGCCGGGCGCTGGCGGAGGAGATGGAGCGCGACCCGACCGTCTGGGCGCTGGGCGAGGACCTCGGGCGGGGCGGCGTGTTCGGCCAGTATCGCGGTTTGCAGGACAGGTTCGGCGCGGACCGCGTCGCCGACACGCCGATCTCGGAAGCCTGCATCATGGGTGCGGCGGTGGGCGCGGCGATGACCGGCACGCGGCCGGTGGTGGAGATGCGCTTTTCCGATTTCGCGCTCTGCGCCGTGGACGAGCTCGTCAACCAGGCAGCCAAGGCCCGCTTCATGTTCGGCGGCCAGATGCGGGTGCCGCTGGTGGTGCGCGAGCCCATCGGCATGTGGCGCTCCTCGGCCGCGCAGCATTCGCAGTCGCTGGAGGCGTGGTACGTGCACGTTCCGGGCCTCGTCGTGGTCGCGCCCGCTACGCCGGCCGACAATCTCGGCCTGCTCAAATCCGCGATCCGCTGCGACGACCCCGTCGTCTACATGGAGCACAAGAACCTGTGGCCGCTCGAGGACGATGCGCCGGAGGGCGAGCATCTGGTGCCGCTCGGCAAGGCCGACGTCGCCCGCCGGGGCGATGCGCTCACCATCGTCACGTGGTCGGCCATGCGCCACACCTGCCTCAAGGCTGCGGAGACGCTCGCGGCCGAGGGCGTCGAGGCCGAGGTGATCGACCTGCGCACGCTGTGGCCATGGGACCGCGAAGCGGTCTTCTCGTCGGTGCGCCGCACCGGCCGGCTGCTCGTCGCGCATGAGGCGGTGTCCGTCGCCGGTTTCGGAGCCGAGATCGCGGCGAGCGTCGCCGAGGCGCTGCACCACGATCTGAAGGCCCCCGTGCGCCGGCTCGGCGCACCGCGCATTCCCGTGGCCTACGCCCCGACGCTGGAAGACAAGGTGCGGGTCACGGAGGCGATGGTCGCCGAGGCGGCGCTTGCCATGATGGCGCGGGAGCGCGCCTGATGTCTGGCGGCGGTAGGTGCCGCCGCCATACGAATGCCGATGCAGGATCAACGGAGGAGGAAAGAAAATGAATCTGCTGAAGACACTGACGGC
>DAOMOI010000318.1:0-472 GCA_035444225.1 Aquamicrobium sp.
CGCCCCTCACCCGACCCTTCGGGCCACCCTCTCCCCGTGAACGGGGAGAGGGGAAGGTTCGCGCCACAATCTTCACGCCATCATAGAGTCCGAACCAAGCCGTGCAGACCGCGCTTTTCATCGAACAGATGCTCAACGGGCTCCAGCTCGGGGTGATGCTGTTCCTCATGGCGGCCGGCCTGACGCTGATCTTCGGCGTCATGGGGCTGATCAACCTCGCCCACGGCTCGCTCTACATGGTCGGCGCCTTCGCCTGCGCGGCGGTGGCGGGCGCGACCGGCTCGTTCTGGCTCGGCCTCGCCGCCAGCCTCGCGGCAGCTGCGGCCGCCGGCGCGGTGGTGGAAATCCTCGTCATCCGCAGGCTCTACGAGCGCGACCATCTCGATCAGGTGTTGGCGACCTTCGCGCTGATCCTGATCTTCTCTGAAGGCACGCGCTGGCTCTACGGCTCGTTCCCGCTCTATCTCGATAT
>DAOMOI010000318.1:513-3281 GCA_035444225.1 Aquamicrobium sp.
AGCTCTATCGGCTGGCCGTCATCGGCGTTGGCGTCACTGTCGCGGTCGGCCTCTACCTGCTGATCACGCGGACACGCCTCGGCATGCGCATCCGGGCCGGCGAGAGTGATCGCGAGATGATCGGCGCGCTCGGCGTCGACATCCGCACTCTCTACACCGTGGTCTTCGCGCTCGGCGCGGCGCTGGCCGGTCTTGCAGGAGCGATGGTCGGAGCCCTTCAATCGGTGCAGGTCGGCATGGGCGAGCCGGCACTGATCCTCGCCTTCGTCGTCATCGTCATCGGCGGCATCGGCTCGATCAAGGGCGCGCTGGTCGGCGCGGTCATCGTCGGCGTCGTCGACACGATGGGCCGCTTCCTGCTGCCGCAGCTGTTCGGATTGATGATGCCGCCGTCACAGGCGGGGCTGGTCGGCGGCGCGCTCGCCTCGATGCTGATCTACATCGTCATGGCCGTGGTGCTGGCGCTGAAGCCGCAGGGCCTGTTCCCGGCGGCGAAGGGGTGAGGCGATGAGCGTATCGCGCGACACCATCCTCGGCATCGTCCTCCTCCTCGTCCTGCTGATGCTGCCCTATGCCGCGCTCGAAGCCGGCAAGCCGTTCTACGTCACGCTCGCCACGCGCATGGCGATCCTTGCGCTCGCGGCCGTCGGCCTCAACATCGCGCTCGGCCTCGGCGGGCTGGTCTCGTTCGGCCATGCCGCCTTCTTCGGCGTCGGCGGTTATGCGGCCGGAATCCTCGCCTCCCACGCCTTCGCCGGCCAGCCGCTCGATTTCGGTTTCCTTTCCGTGCCCGGCACCAAGACGATGCCGGTGATATGGCTCGTGGCCATCGCGGTCGGCGGCTTGCTGGCGGCAGCCATCGGTGCGATCAGCCTTCGCACCTCGGGCGTCTATTTCATCATGATCACGCTCGCCTTCGCGCAGATGACCTATTATTTCGCTGTCTCCTGGCCGGCCTATGGCGGCGAGGACGGGCTGTCGATCACGCTGCGCAACGGCTTTCCCGGCGTCAACACGCTGGTGCCGATCAATTTCTTCCTGATCGCGTGGGGCCTGCTCGCCGCCGCGCTCGTCCTGTTCGCGGTGCTGAGGAACTCCCGCTTCGGCGCAGCGCTTCAGGCGGCGCGGCAGAACGAGGTGCGCGTGGCGACGATCGGCATCGAGCCCTATCGCATCCGGCTCGCCGCCTTCGCCCTCTCCGGCATGGTCACCGCGCTCGCCGGCGCGCTCTATGCGGATCTCAACCGCTTCGTCAGCCCGTCGATGCTGTCATGGCACATGTCGGGCGAGCTGATCGTGCTGGCCATCCTCGGCGGCGTCGGGCGGCTGGCCGGCCCGGTCGCGGGCGCGATGCTGTTCGTGCTGTTCGAGTTCCTGCTCGGCGGGCTGACCGAACGCTGGCAGTTCTTCCTCGGCCTCGTGCTGCTCGGCGTCGTGCTGTTCGCGCGCGGCGGGGTAGTGGGACTGATCGCCGGGAGACCGCGCCATGACTGAGCCGGTGCTCGCCGTCTCCGGCCTGACCAAGACCTTCGGCGCGCTGAAGGCGACCGCCAACGTCTCGCTCGACCTGAAACCGGGCGAGATCCACGCGCTGATCGGCCCCAACGGCGCGGGCAAGTCGACGCTGATCCACCAGATCGCCGGCACGCTTCGCCCCGACAGCGGCATGGTGCGATTCATGGGCCACGACATCACCCAGCTCGGCGTCGCCGGGCGGGCGCGGCTGGGGCTCGGCCGCTCGTTCCAGGTCTCGTCGCTGGCGCCCGAATTCTCGGCCCTGCGCAACGTCATGCTCGCGGTGCAGGCGCGGCAGGGCTCGTCCTTCCGCTTCTTCAAGCCGGTGATGCGCGACGTCTCTCTGATCGAGCCGGCAATGGCCGCGCTGGAACGCGTCGGGCTGGCCGAGCGCGCGAAAATCCCGGCGGCCGAGCTGTCGCACGGCGAGCGGCGGCAGCTGGAAATCGCCATCGCGCTGGCGCTCGGCTCGAAGGCCTTCCTGCTCGACGAGCCGATGGCCGGGATGGGGCCGGACGGTTCGCGCGCCTTGACCGCCTTCCTCGACGGCCTGCGGACGGAAGCCCCCATTCTGCTGGTCGAGCACGACATGGACGCGGTGTTCGCGCTGGCAGACCGCGTCTCGGTGCTGGTCTACGGCCGCATCGTCGCCTCGGGCACGGTCGAGGAAATCCGCGCCGACCCGGAGGTGCGCCGCGCCTATCTGGGAGATGCCGCATGACGCTGCTCTCGGTCTCCGGGATCGAAACCTTCTACGGCGCCAGCCAGGCGCTGTTCGGCGTCGATCTCGAGGTCGGCGAGGGCGAGGTGGCGGCGCTGATGGGCCGCAACGGCATGGGCAAGACGACGACGATCCGCTCCATCCTCGGCCTGACACCGGCGCGCGCCGGCTCGATCCGCTTCGACGGCGCGGAAATCCGCGGCCTGAAACCGCACCGCATCGCCCGCCTCGGAATCGGGCTGGTGCCGGAGGGGCGGCGCTGCTTTCCCAATTTGACGGTGGCGGAAAACCTGCTCGCCGCCGCAAGGCCGGGCCGCTGGACCATGGCCGGGATCGAGGAGCTGTTTCCCCGCCTTGCCGAGCGGCGCGCGCAGATGGCGCGCACGCTTTCCGGCGGCGAGCAGCAGATGCTGGCCATCGGCCGGGCGCTGATGACCAATCCGCGCCTCGTCATCCTCGACGAGGCGACGGAGGGGCTGGCCCCGGTGATCCGCGCCGACATCTGGGCGGTGATCCGCGCGCTCAAGGCGGA
>DAOMOI010000319.1:0-3261 GCA_035444225.1 Aquamicrobium sp.
ATGTCGAAGGTGGGATCGGCCTCGGCATAGCCGAGGCGCTGCGCGTCCTTCAGGCATTCCTCGAAGCTCAGCCCCTCGGCCTCCATGCGCGTCAATATGTAGTTGCAGGTGCCGTTCAGGATGCCGAAGACGCGGCTGACCGTGTTGCCGGCCAGCGCCTCGCGCATGGTCTTGATCACCGGGATGCCGCCGGCCACCGCCGCCTCGTAGTTCAGCAGCACGCCGTTCTTCTCGGCGATGGCCGCCAGCGCCAGCCCATGGCGGGCGAGCAGCGCCTTGTTCGCCGTCACCACGTGGCGGCCGGCGTGGAGCGCGGCCTCGACGCAGGCGCGCGCGGCGCCCTCGGCCCCGCCGATCAGCTCGACGAAGACGTCGATATCGCCGCGCGTCGCCAACTCGACCGGATCGTCGAACCAGACGGCGCCGGAAAGATCGACGCCGCGGTCGCGGCCCCTGTCGCGCGCCGAAACCGCCGCAACCACGATCTCGCGGCCGCACTGGCGGGTCAGTTCCGCCGCCTTGTCGTGCAGCACCCCGACCACCGACGCCCCGACCGTGCCGAGACCGGCTATTCCCACGCGCAATGCTTCGCTCATGCCCCCGGCATTCCTTTCAGGTCGTTCTTTTCGCGATATCCGGCCGCCCGCGTCAGCGGCGGGCATTGAGCGCGATGACGTTGTCCAGCGTGTCCGCCGCCGTGCTCAGGAACCGCTTGACGTTGCGCGCGGCCTGGCGGATGCGGTGCTCGTTCTCGACCAGCGCGAGGCGGACATAGTCGTCGCCATGCTCGCCGAAGCCGATGCCGGGCGCCACCGCCACGTCCGCCTTCTCGACCAGCAGCTTGGAGAATTCCAGCGAGCCGAGATGGCGGAAGGCGGCAGGGATCGGCGCCCACGCGAACATGGTCGCGGCCGGGGCCGGGATTTCCCAGCCGGCGCGGGCGAAGGAATCGACCATCACGTCGCGGCGGCGGCGATAGACCTCGCGCACCTCGGCGATGTCGGAGCCGTCGCCGTTGAGCGCGGCGGTGGCCGCGACCTGGATCGGCGTGAACGCGCCGTAGTCGAGATAGGACTTCACCCGCGTCAGCGCCGAGATCAGCCGCTCGTTGCCGACCGCGAAGCCCATGCGCCAGCCGGGCATGGAGAAGGTCTTCGACATGGAGGTGAACTCGACCGCGCAATCCATCGCGCCCGGCACTTCCAGCACCGAAGGCGGCGGGTTGCCGTCGAAATAGATCTCCGAATAGGCGAGGTCGGACAGGATGATGATGTCGTTCTTGCGGGCGAAGGCGACGACGTCCTTATAGAAGTCGAGCGTCGCGACCTGCGCCGTCGGGTTCGACGGATAGTTGAGGATCAGCGCCAGCGGCTTGGGGATCGAGTGGCGCACGCCGCGCTCCAGCGCGGGAATGAAATTGTCGTCCGGCTCGACCTGCATCGAGCGGATGACGCCGCCCGACATGATGAAGCCGAAGGCGTGGATCGGATAGGTCGGGTTCGGGCACAGCACCACGTCGCCCGGCGCGGTGATCGCCTGCGCCATGTTGGCGAAGCCTTCCTTGGAGCCGAGCGTGGCGACGACCTGGGTGTCGGGATTGAGCTTCACGCCGAACCGGCGGGCATAATAGTTCGCCTGCGCCTTGCGCAGGCCGGGAATGCCCTTCGACGAGGAATAGCGGTGGGTGCGCGGATCGCGCACCGTCTCGACCAGCTTGTCGACGATGGCCTTCGGAGTCGGCAGGTCGGGGTTGCCCATGCCGAGGTCGACGATGTCGGCCCCGTTGGCGCGCGCGGTTGCCTTGAGCCTGTTGACCTGCTCGAAGACGTAAGGCGGAAGCCGGCGAACCTTGTGAAACTCTTCCATTGGGAGAATCCGATTGCGCATGGGTTACGGGAGGCCGGCTATACACCCGAATCGCCATGCGGTCGATAGCGCCCGCCATAGGCAGGCCGGCCTTCAGCGGCCCTCGATCTCCTTCAGCACGGCGTCGCCATGGCCGGTGGCGAGGTCGCGCAGTTCCCGCTCCCCGCCGGCCGCGTCCGTCGCGCCGTCGCGGCGCGCCAGCGCCGCGCGCTTGGCGCGCAGGTCGGCGGTCTCGGCCGTCTTTTCCTGCTCGCTGATCTGCGGCGCCGCGGCCGCCGGCGCGACGTTGAGATTGGGATAGGTGCCGGCGGTCGGCGCAGCGTCCGCGATCGGCCCGGCTTGCGGCGGCGACGCTTCCGTCTCGGTCTGGGCCGCAGTCTGGGACAGCGCGCCGGCCGGCACCGCGTCCTCGATCGTCGCCGTGGCGCAGCCGGCCAGGAAAAGGCCGGCGAGCGGCGCGATGCATCGCATCGTCATTATTTTTTCATCCCGACAGACAACCATCGAACACCATTGGACCGGCCTCAGATTTCCATGATATTGTGTTTACAAAAGGCCATAGATCAAGGGCCGGCATGAGGGAGGATCGAAGCGCACCATGGCCAAACGCAAGGAAGCCGACGACGCTCGCAGCAACGGTCCCGACAAGGCCGACCGAAAGGCCGACCACAAGACCGCGGGAAAAAGTCAGGCCGACAAGGGCCAGCGTGCGCCAGCGATCGAGCAATATCTGGTCAAGGACCCCGAGAGCTTCACCCTGAACCTCGCCCGCGCCGTCGAGGAGGCGGGCAAGGCCGCGGCCGCCTGGACCGCCCCGCGCGAGCGCGGCGAGGTGCGCGACACCATGGCCGAGCCGGCCGCCGACATGGTCAAGACCTTCTCCAAGCTCAGCGAATACTGGCTGTCCGACCCCGCCCGCGCGCTCGAGGCGCAGACGCGGCTGTTCTCCGGCTACATGAACGTGTGGTCGAACGCCGTCCAGCGCATGGCCGGCACCGAGCGCGAGGTCGAGAACCCGGTCGCCCCCGAAAAGGGCGACAAGCGTTTCCAGGACCCCGAATGGGCCAACAACGCCTTCTTCGATTTCTTGAAGCAGGCCTATCTCGTCACCTCGCGCTGGGCCGGCGATCTCGCCCGGCATGCCGAGGGGCTGGACGAGCCGACGCGCCACAAGGCGCAGTTCTACGTCAAGCAGATCACGCAGGCGCTGTCGCCGACCAACTTCATCCTCACCAATCCGGAGCTGTTCCGCGAGACGATGGAGAGCAACGGCGAGAACCTCGTGCGCGGCATGAAGATGCTGGCCGAGGACATCGCCGCCGGCAAGGGCGACCTGAAGCTGCGCCAGGCCGACGCCTCGCGCTTCGAGATCGGCAGGAACATCGCCGTCACGCC
>DAOMOI010000320.1:0-3241 GCA_035444225.1 Aquamicrobium sp.
CCGCGACCTCCTGCTTCCCGACACCTCGTGGTTCCGCCCGCCCGAGGAGATCCGCGCCATTCTGGAAAAGGCCGGGGTGCTGGATAGCCCGCGCATCGTCAGCTATTGCGGCGGCGGCATCGCCGCCAGCGGCACCACCTTCGCGCTGCACCTGATCGGGCGGCGGGACGCCGCGCTTTATGACGGATCGCTCACCGACTGGTCGTCCGACCCCTCCCGTCCCATGGTGACGGGCGCGGAATGATGGCGCAACGCTCTTGCAGGAGGAGAGGACGATGATAACGGCGGATCTTACCGGGAAGCGGGTTCTGGTCACCGGGGGCGCCTCCGGGATCGGGCTGGCGACGGCGCGGCTGTTCGGGGAATGCGGCGCGCGGGTCGCCGTCAATCATCTGCCGGACGACGCGCAGGCGGCGGCGCGGATCGCGGAGCTTCGCGCGGCAGGAATCGACGCCGAGGGCGTCGCCGGCAATGTCGGCCGGGCCGGCGAAGCCGAGGCGATGGTCGGCGAGGCCGTCGCCATGCTGGGCGGTCTGGACGTGCTGATCAACAATGCCGGCACGTCGGGCGGGCCGCAGCCCATTCCCTTCTCGGACCTCGACGCGATGACCGAGGATTTCTGGCAGACGATCCTGTCGACCAACCTTCTGGGCGCGTTCCGCTGCGCCCACGCGGCGGCAGCCGCGCTGCGGGACGGCGGCGGAGCCATCGTCAACACGGCGTCGATCTCGGGCCTCGGGGTGCGCGGCAGCTCCATCGCCTATGCCGCCAGCAAGGCCGCGCTGATCAACCTGACGCGCAGCCTGTCCTCGGCGCTCGGGCCGGAGGTCCGGGTCAACGCGGTCGCGCCCGGCTTCGTCGACACGCCCTGGACGAAGGAATGGTCGCAGGAGCGGCGCGCGAAGGCGGTGGAGCGCACCATCCTCAAGCGGATGGCCCGGCCCGAGGACATCGCCGAAGCCATGCTCTTCCTGGCCGCCGGCGCAAGTTATATCACTGGCCAGACCATCGTGCTCGATGGCGGCGTGGCGAATTGAGGGGGAGCGGACAATGCATCACTGCCATTCGCACTGGGATTTCCGCAAGGAGATGGGCGCCGGCGTCCACCTGACGGCGGAAAAGACGCTCGCGGCGCTGGCGCTCGTCACCGAGGGGCATATCCACGACATCAGCCACGACATCTATCAGGGCGCGCCCTTCATTCCGCCGAACCAGACGCCGTTCCTGATGTCCATCTTCGCGAGTTGGCGCGACACGATCCGCCGCCGCCGCGCGGCCGGACATAAGAACGAGATGGGCACCAATCTCGAACGGGTCGAGATGACGATGCATGTCGGCACCCATGTCGACGCGCTCGGCCACGCCTCGGTCGGGTCGCGCATGTTCGGCGGCCTCGACGCGGAAGACGAGGTGACGAATCTGGGGCTGGCGACGCTCGGGGCCGAGCACATCCCGCCGATGATCACCCGCGGCATCCTCTTCGACGTCGGCGGCGAAGAGGGGCTTTCCGCCGGGCAGGTCGTCGGCGTCGCAGACCTGGAGCGCGCGGCCGAGCGCGGCGGCTTTGCCGTCGAGAAGGGCGACGTCGCGATGATCCGCACCGGCTGGGGCCGGTATTTCGAGGTCGACAATGCCCGCTACCTCCATGGCGAGCCGGGGATCGACGTGGCGGCGGCCGAATGGCTGATCGAGCGCGGCGTGGTCGCAATCGGCGCCGACAACATGGCGGTCGAGGTTCTGCCCAACCCGGACCCCGCGCTCGTCATGCCGGTGCATCAGCTGGCGTTGGCCGAGCACGGCGTCTGGCTGATCGAGAACCTCGCGCTCGAAGGCGTCGCGCGCGACGGGCTCTTCGTGTCCTGCTTCGCCATGCTCTCGCCGCGTTTCCGCGGGGCGACGGCTGCGCCGGTGCGGCCGGTGTTGCTGCGCTAGGCTGTAGTGAGGATCTAACTGTCTGAGCCTCACCCGCCGAAATGGCCGCGGTAGGCGTCGCGGAGCAGGTTCTTCTGGACCTTGCCCATGGTGTTGCGCGGCAGTTCGTCGACCACGAAGATCGCCTTGGGCTGCTTGAAGCGGGCCAGCGCGTCCTTCATCAGCGCGTCGAGCTCGGCGACGTCGAGGCTGGCCCCCTTCTCGGGCACGACGACGCAGGCGACCGCCTCGCCGAAATCGGGATGCGGCAGGCCGATGACGGCCGATTCGAGCACGGCCGGGTGCTCGTCGACGATCAGCTCGATCTCCTTGGGATAGACGTTGTAGCCGCCGGTGATGATCAGGTCCTTCTGGCGGCCGACGATGCTGACATAGCCGTCGGCGTCGATCACGCCGATGTCGCCGGTGATGAAGAAGCCGTCCTCGCGCAGCTCCTCCCGCGTCTTGTCCGGCATCTGCCAGTAGCCCTGGAAGACGTTGGGGCCGCGCACCTCGATCATGCCGGGCTCGCCCCGCGGCAGCGTCTCGCCGGTCGCAGGATCGGTGATCTTCAGCTCGACGCCGGGCAGGGGAAAGCCGACCGTGCCGGCGCGGCGCTCGCCGTCATAGGGGTTCGACGTGTTCATGTTGGTCTCGGTCATGCCGTAGCGCTCGAGGATCCTGTGGCCCGTGCGCGTCTCGAAGGCGACGTGGGTTTCGGCGAGCAGCGGGGCGGAGCCGGAGGTGAACAGGCGCATGTGCCGGGTCAGGTCGCGGCCGAGGCGCGGGTCGTCGAGCAGGCGGGTGTAGAAGGTCGGAACGCCCATCATCGAGGTCGCCTGCGGCAGGAAGCGGATGACCTCGTCCAGCTTGAAGGACGGCAGGAAGATCATCGACCCGCCCGACAGGAAGATGACGTTGGAGGCCACGAACAGCCCGTGGGTGTGGAAGATGGGAAGCGCGTGCAGCAGGACGTCGTCGGCCGTGAAGCGCCATTCCTTCACCAGCACCTCGGCATTCGAGAGCAGGTTCCGGTGCGACAGCATCGCGCCCTTCGAGCGCCCGGTGGTGCCGGAGGTGTAGAGGAAGGCTGCGAGGTCCTCCGGCCCGCGATCCGCCGGCCTGAAGTCGTCCGGTTGCGTCGCTGCGGCGTCGGCGAAGCTGCCCGACCCGTCCGCGTTCATGGTCAGGAATTGCGCGCCGGCGCCGTCGGCGACCGCTTGCAGCGCGCCGGCCTGGCCGGCGTCGCCGACCAGCAGCCTCGCGCCGGAATCGCCGACGAAATAGGCGACTTCTGCCGCGGTGTAGCCCGTGTTCAGCGGCAGGAACA
>DAOMOI010000321.1:0-3238 GCA_035444225.1 Aquamicrobium sp.
ATATTCCGTAACCACGCGCGTCGGCAGGCTGTTGGCCTCGTCGGCGCCGCCGACAAGGTCCTGGACGTAGAGGTCGAGGTCGGCCGCGTGGGCGAGGAAATCGTCATGAAGCGCCGAGAACTGCTCGGGCGTCATCGGCTTGTTGTTGTCCCACCACACATGCGCTTCGGTCGAGGCGTCGCGCACCACGAACTTGTCCTTGGGCGAGCGGCCGGTGTGCTGGCCGGTGGTGGCCACCAGCGCGCCATGGGCGGTCAGCCGCGCCTCGTCGCGTCGCAGCGCGTGCTCGACAAGCTCGGCCGCGCCGAGATTGTAATGGACCGTGCCGGTCGTTTTCAGACCGACGGTTTCGATGCCGTTCTTCGCGTTACGCAGGCCGATCTCGTTCATTCCTCACCACCACGCCGGAGCCGAAAAAAGTGTTCTCGCCCCCGCCGGGCCGGGCCGGATAAGGCCCTTCCGCCGAAGGTGACAGGTGCAGAAACAGAAAAGTCCATTGATTTCAAATCATTAATCGATTTAAAGTTTTCCGGACGGGTTTAAATCGGTTGTAACTGTTCATATCCTCAAGCACTGTGCCCATATGGCGGCGCAGGCGCGATGCCGCGCAGCCGCCTGGACAGGGCGAGACACGGGCGAGAGAGAAGGGGAGCGGACCGCTTGCCACATTTTGTACCCATTCCGTCCGCTTATGGCCCCTTCCGCATGCAGGAAGGGACGCCCGCTCATGAGGGAGCCGTTTGACATGGCAACGATTGCGCTGGTCGATGACGACCGCAACATCCTGACGTCCGTTTCGATCGCGCTCGAATCGGAGGGTTATCGCGTCGAGACCTACACCGACGGCGCCTCCGCGCTCGAGGGGCTGACCGCCCGCCCGCCCAACCTCGCCATCTTCGACATCAAGATGCCGCGCATGGACGGGATGGAGCTTCTGCGCCGCCTGCGCCAGAAGAGCGACATCCCGGTGATCTTCCTCACCTCCAAGGACGACGAGATCGACGAGCTGTTCGGCCTGAAGATGGGCGCCGACGACTTCATCCGGAAACCGTTCTCGCAGCGGCTCCTCGTCGAGCGGGTGCGCGCGGTGCTGCGCCGGGCCAATGCCCGCGAGGCCGGCGCCAAGGCGACCGGCCAGCAGGCCAAGTCGCTGGAGCGCGGCCAGCTCGTCATGGACCAGGAGCGCCACACCTGCACCTGGAAGGGCGAGCCCGTGGTGCTGACGGTGACGGAGTTCCTGATCCTGCATTCGCTGGCCCAGCGGCCGGGCGTGGTCAAGAGCCGCGACGCGCTGATGGACTCGGCCTATGACGAGCAGGTCTATGTCGACGACCGCACCATCGACAGCCACATCAAGCGCCTGCGCAAGAAATTCAAGGCGGTCGACGACGATTTCGACATGATCGAGACGCTTTATGGCGTAGGATACCGCTTCCGCGAGGCGTGACGCCCGCGGGAAGGATCGCGGGGAAGCGATGGCGTCCGGGACCACGAGCGACAGGGCTGCGAGGCCGGCACGGAGCGCGGGCGCGTTGCGTCCGCTTTCGCGCGTCGCGCTGTCGCTGCGCCGTTTTTTCGGCCACTACGTCTTTTCCAGCCTGACGCGGCGCATCCTCGTCCTCAACCTCGCGGCCCTGTGCATGACGGTGGTGGGCATCCTCTACATCAACCAGTTCCGCGACGGGCTGGTGCAGGCGCGCATCGACAGCCTGCGCACGCAGGGCGAGATCATCGCCGGCGCGATCGCGGCTTCCGCCACGGTCGAGACCGACGCCATCACCATCGACCCCGAGCGGCTGCTCGAGCTTCAGGCCGGCGAGAGCCTGCCGACGGACGGCGGCCAGCTCGACAGCCTGCACTTCCCCATCAATCCCGAGCGGGTGGCGCCGGTTCTGCGCCGGCTGCTTTCGCCCACCGATACGCGCGGACGCATCTTCGACCGCGACGCCTCGCTGCTGCTCGATTCACGCGCGCTCTACTCGCGCGGTCAGATCCTGCGCTACAACCTGCCGCCGGTGGCCGGCGGCGAGGAGCCGGGCCTGCTGCTGCGGCTGGAGAAGCTCGTCGTCGGCTTCTTCGCCCGCTCCGACCTGCCCGTCTATCGCGAGCCGCCGGGCGGCGGCGGCGCTGCCTTCCCCGAGGTGGTGAGCGCGCTTCAGGGCACGACGGCGACGCTGGTGCGCGTCACCGAGCAGGGCGAGCAGATCGTCTCGGTCGCGGTGCCGATCCAGCGCTATCGCGCCGTGCTCGGCGCGCTGATGCTGTCGACGCAGGGCGGCGACATCGACAAGATCGTCGCCGCTGAGCGCCGCGCCATCCTGCGCGTCTTCGGCGTCGCCGCGATCGTCACCGCCATGTTGTCGATGCTGCTGGCCTCCACCATCGCCAACCCGCTGCGCCGGTTGGCCGCGGCCGCGGTTCGCGTCCGGCGCGGCGTCAAGAACCGCGAGGAGATTCCCGATTTCTCCGACCGGCAGGACGAGATCGGCAACCTGTCGGTGGCGCTGCGCGACATGACCAACGCGCTCTACGCCCGCATCGAGGCCATCGAGAGCTTCGCCGCCGATGTCAGCCACGAATTGAAGAACCCGCTGACCTCGCTGCGCAGCGCCGTCGAGACGCTGCCGCTGGCCAGGAACGAGGAGTCGCGCGCCCGGCTGATGGAGGTGATCCAGCACGACGTGCGCCGCCTCGACCGGCTGATCACCGACATTTCCGACGCCTCGCGCCTCGACGCCGAGCTGGCGCGCGAGGATGCCGGCCGCGTCGACCTCTTCAAGCTCGCCACCGAGATCGCCGACGCCTCGCGCGAGGCCGGGCACGGGCGCAAGGCGGTGGACATCCAGGTCCGCACGGCGAAGAAGGGTCAGACCGGCCGTGACTTTACCGTCTCCGGCCACGATCTGAGGCTGGGTCAGGTGCTGACCAACCTGATCGAGAATGCCCGCTCCTTCGTGCCGGAGGACAAGGGCCGCATCGTCATCACGCTGACGCGCTCGCCGCGCCACGTCGTCGTCACCGTCGACGACAACGGCCCCGGCATTCGCGTCGAGGACATCGACCGCATCTTCGAGCGCTTCTATACCGACCGGCCTTCGAGCGAGGCATTCGGCCAGAATTCAGGCCTCGGCCTGTCGATCAGCCGCCAGATCGTCGAGGCCCATGGCGGCCGGCTGACGGCGGAGAACATCGCCGGCGCCATGAGCCCGTAGTCTAGCATCCAGCGTTCCTCTGGCTC
>DAOMOI010000322.1:0-1105 GCA_035444225.1 Aquamicrobium sp.
GCATAGATGGTGTCGAAGGCGAGCGACGACTTGCCGGAGCCGGACAGGCCGGTCATCACGATCAGCCGGTCGCGCGGCAGGTCGAGGTCGATGTTCTTGAGATTGTGCTCGCGCGCGCCGCGAATGGAGATGAACTTGTGGTCCGCCATGACCTGTGTGCCGCCTCAGGGTCGGAAAGCATCGGGATCGGGTAGCCGGGCGCGGCGCGCCGGGCAGGCTCCATATGGCGATCGCGCCGCCTCCCTTCCAGACCCAGACGAACGGCATGAGCACCTATGCCGCTTTTCGCGCGTTACGGCGGCGAGCGCAAGCGAAAAGAACAGAAAGCGAACAGATTATCGACTGGCGGGACGGTCTTTGTGGGGGGACTTGCCGAGCCGGCGTGGAGCAATTATAGAACAAAGAAAGAACACAATAATTGTGGACGATATCCGCGAAAGGATGGGGCCGCAGGCGCGCCGGTGGCCGCCTTGGGCTAGTGTGTGGGCCAATTCCCGTTTCGGACAAGCGCAGGAGAGCGTGATGGCAGGCAGCGTCAACAAGGTCATTCTGGTCGGCAATCTCGGCGCCGATCCCGAGATCCGGCGCCTGAATTCCGGCGATCCGGTCGTCAACATGCGCATCGCCACCTCGGAGTCCTGGCGCGACAAGATGAGCGGCGAGCGCCGCGAAAAGACCGAATGGCACAATGTCGTGATCTTCAACGACAACCTCGCCAAGGTCGCCGAGCAATATCTGAAGAAGGGCATGAAGGTCTATGTCGAGGGTCAGTTGCAGACCCGCAAATGGACGGACCAGCAGGGCCAGGACCGCTACACCACCGAGGTGGTGCTGCAGAAGTTCCGCGGCGAATTGCAGATGCTGGATTCGCGTGGCGAGGGCGGCGGCGGCGGCCGCGGATCGGACTTCGGCCAGCAGTCCGGCGGCGGCGAGCGCGGCCGGGGTGGCGGCGGTGGCGGCTACTCGCAGGATCTGGACGACGAAATTCCGTTCTGAGGAAGCGCTTGCCGGCCGGGAGTGAGGCCCCGGGCCGAAAACGGCACCGCGCAGAAGGTGCCTCGCGTCCTGTCCGCGCCGAGGGAGCATGGTCTTCGGCGCCGCGCTG
>DAOMOI010000322.1:1126-3214 GCA_035444225.1 Aquamicrobium sp.
CCCCGTGAACGGGGAGAAGAGAGCTCAGTCTTCGTCTTCGCCAATCACAAGCGTAGCAAGGGGGAATGTGGCGGTGCGCCGGCATCTCTTCTCCCCGTTCACGGGGTGAGGAGCGATCCGCACAGCGGACGAAAAGCCAACGATTTGGCTTTTCGAGCAACGAACGCCCGGAGCCATAGCGGAGGGCGGTGCCCGAAGGGCGGATGAGGGGCGGCGCAGGCAGTCGAGGATCGCGCTCTTTCGGAACGAGTAAGATGCGACACGTCTTGGCTTCGATGGAACCGAAAATGCGCCGCAGGCTCCATCGCTTGCGGCGCATTCTCGTTTCAGGCCGCGGCCAGCGCCTTGACGCCGTCGGCGACGAACTGAACGGCGAGCGCGGCGAGGATCACGCCGAGCAGTCGCGTCAGGATCGAGCGGCCGGTCTCGCCGAGAAAGCCGTCGATGCGCTCGGCCAGCACCAGCACGATGAAGGTGATGAGGACGCAGGCGGCGAGGATCGCCAGCAGCAGCAGCGTGGCGAGCGCCGTGGCGAACGCGCTCGACAGAAGCACCGCGGCCGAGATCGCGCCCGGGCCGGCGATCAGCGGGATCGCGAGCGGAAAAGCGGCGATGTTGCGGATGTGGTCGATGGTGACCGCCTTGTCGGCGCTGCGGTTCTTGCGGTCCTGCCGCAGCTCGAAGATCATCTCGAAGGCGATCCAGAACAGGAGCAGGCCGCCGGCGACGCGAAAGGCCGGCAGCGTGATGCCGAACAGCGACAGGATCGCGGCGCCCGCGACCGCGAACACGGCGATGACGAAGAAGCCGATGATCGAGCCGCGCGACGCGACCTGAAGCCGCTCGGAGCGGGTCATGCCCCCGGTCAGCGCCAGGAACAGCGGCGCGAGGCCGGGCGGGTCGATCGTCACCAGCAGCGTGACGAAGGCGTTGAGCAAGGTGTCGTGGCCGGGCATCGGACGTCCTCCCGCTTGGCTTCCCCGTGGGACGCCCGTGAATGTTTTCAGGGCGCGTCCGGCTCCCCCGGGCGGCCGCGTTGCGCCGGTTCCTGATAGCCGATGGCCGGCGCCATTTCCAGCGCGCGGAGCGCTGGACGGGACGCGGCATTCGTCAGGCGATTCGCCGTTTTTCCGTCTTGGCGCGGCCGGGTGCGGCCGGGGGACTTCCCCATATCGGGCGATGTCGGTGATTGTCCGTATAAGATATTGATAATAAAAGAAGATTTGATGCTGGATAATGGTCGCGCCGATTTGGAAAAACCGGCTCCGTTCCTATATAAGGGGTGAATGATTCCCAGCAGAAACGTGATCTCCATTGACTGACCAGACCACGCCGCGCGGGCCGCAGGACCTGCCCGAAGGTATCGACGCGATCTCCATCGTCGAGGAGATGCAGCGCAGCTATCTCGACTACGCCATGAGCGTGATCGTGTCGCGCGCGCTGCCCGACGTGCGCGACGGGCTGAAGCCGGTCCACCGGCGCATCCTCTATGCCAGCCACGAGAGCGGCTATCACTGGAACCGCAAATATGTGAAGGCGGCGCGTCCGGTCTCCGACGTCATGGGTAAGTATCATCCCCATGGCGACGCCTCGATTTACGACGCGCTGGTGCGCATGGCGCAGGACTGGTCGCTGCGCGTGCCGCTGATCGACGGGCAGGGCAATTTCGGCTCCATCGACGGCGACCCCCCGGCGGCGATGCGCTACACCGAGGCGCGGCTGGCCAAGGTGGCGCACGAGATCCTCGAGGACATCGACAAGGACACGGTCGATTTCCAGGAGAACTACGACGGCTCCGACAGCGAGCCCAAGGTGCTGCCGGCGCGGTTCCCCAACCTTCTGGTCAACGGCTCCGGCGGCATCGCCGTCGGCATGGCCACCAACATCCCGCCGCACAATCTCGGCGAGGTGATCGGCGGTTGCATCGCGCTGATCGACAACCCGGCCATCGACCTGCCCGAGCTGATGGAGATCATTCCGGGGCCGGATTTCCCGACCGGCGGCATCGTCCTCGGCCGCTCGGGCATCTATTCGGCCTATTCGACCGGACGCGGCTCCATCGTCATGCGTGGCAAGGTCGAGATCGAG
>DAOMOI010000323.1:0-3205 GCA_035444225.1 Aquamicrobium sp.
GTGGTGCGGGCCAAGCCGCCGCTGCCGGCGCTGGAAGGGCTGTTCGGCAAGCCGACCGTGGTCAACAACGTCATCTCGCTCGCCTCCGTGCCGATCATCCTCGACAAGGGCGCGGCCTTCTACAAGGATTTCGGCATGGGCCGCTCGCGCGGCACGATCCCGATCCAGATCGCCGGCAATGTAAGGCGCGGCGGCCTGTTCGAGGCCGCCTTCGGCCTGACGCTGGGCGAGATCGTCGAGGACATCGCAGGCGGCACCGCGTCCGACCGCCCGATCAAGGCGGTGCAGGTCGGCGGGCCGCTCGGGGCCTATTTTCCGCCGGCGCTGTTCGACACGCCGTTCGACTACGAGGCATTCGCGGCCAAGGACGGGCTGATCGGCCATGCCGGCATCACCGTCTTCGACGACACCGCCGACATGCTGGCGATGGCGAAATTCGCCTTCTCCTTCTGCGCCATCGAAAGCTGCGGCAAGTGCACGCCCTGCCGCATCGGCGCGGTGCGCGGGGCCGAGACGCTCGAAAAGGTCGAGGCCGGCATCCGCCGCGAGGAGAACCTGGCGCTGGTGGCCGAGCTTTGCGAGACGATGAAGTTCGGCTCGCTCTGCGCGCTCGGCGGCTTCACCCCCTATCCGGTGATGAGCGCCATCACCCATTTCCCCGAAGATTTCGCGCCGCGCCCGCGCGCGGAAGCGGCGGAATAGGAGGCTGCCATGAGCCTTGTCCAAGAAACCGATTACGGCACGCCGGCTTCGCCGGCGGAACGTAAGGTAACGCTTACTATTGACGGCGCCCCCGTCACCGTGCCGGAAGGCACCTCGGTGATGCGCGCGGCCATGGAAGCCGGCGTCGAGATCCCGAAACTGTGCGCCACCGACATGCTCGACGCCTTCGGCTCCTGCCGCGTCTGCCTGGTCGAAATCGAGGGCCGCGGCGGCACGCCCGCCTCCTGCACCACGCCGGTGGCGGAAGGGATGGCGGTGACGACGCAGAGCGAGCGGCTGGAGCGGCTGCGGCGCGGCGTCATGGAGCTTTATCTCTCCGACCATCCGGCCGGGCGCGGCGAGGAAGCCGGCACGGGCGCCAGCGAATTCGACAGGCTGGCCGCCGGGATGGGCCTGCGCGAAAGCCGCTACGATCGCGACGGGCGCAACCATGTCGCGCCGGGCGAAGGCTCGCTCAATGTCGACTATCTCGCCCGCGACGCCTCCAACCCCTATTTCGAGTACGATCCGGCCCAGTGCATCGTCTGCTCGCGCTGCGTGCGCGCCTGCGAGGAGGTGCAGGGCACCTTCGCGCTGACCATCGCCGGCCGCGGCTTCGAGAGCCGCATGGTCGCCTCGATGAACGAGGATTTCGTCGCTTCCGAATGCGTCTCCTGCGGCGCCTGCGTGCAGGCCTGCCCGACCGACGCGCTGCGCGAGAAGACGGTGCTTGAACAGGGCATGCCCGAATGGTCGGCCGTCACCACCTGCGCCTATTGCGGCGTCGGCTGCGCCTTCAAGGCCGAGATGCGCGGCGAGGACGTGGTGCGCATGGTGCCCTACAAGGACGGCAAGGCCAATCGCGGCCATTCCTGCGTCAAGGGCCGCTTCGCCTGGGGCTACGCCACGCATCGCGACCGCATCCTCAACCCCATGATCCGCGAGAAGGTGACGGACCCGTGGCGCGAGGTGACGTGGGAGGAGGCGCTGGCCCACACGGCGGCCGAGTTCCGCCGCATCCAGCACCGATACGGCCGCGGCGCGGTCGGCGGCATCACCTCCTCGCGCTGCACCAACGAGGAGACCTATCTCGTCCAGAAGCTGGTGCGGCAGGGCTTCGGCAACAACAATGTCGACACCTGCGCCCGTGTCTGCCACTCGCCCACCGGCTACGGGCTCGGCCAGACCTTCGGCACCTCGGCCGGCACGCAGGATTTCGATTCGATCGAGCACACCGACGTCGTCCTGATCATCGGCGCCAATCCGGCCGCCGCGCACCCGGTCTTCGCCTCGCGCATGAAGAAGCGGCTGCGGCAGGGCGCGAAGCTGATCGTCATCGACCCGCGCCGCACCGAGCTGGTCAGGACGCCGCATGTCGAGGCCGACTTCCATCTGCCCTTGAAGCCGGGCACCAATGTCGCCGTCGTCACCGCGCTCGCCCATGTCATCGTCACCGAAGGCCTGTTCGACGAGGCCTTCATCCGCAGCCAATGCGACTGGGACGAGTTCCAGGACTATGCCGAGTTCGCCGCCGATCCGAAGAACAGTCCCGAGGCCATCGCGGCGCTGTCGGGCGTTCCGGCCGGGCTGATCCGCAATGCTGCGCGGCTCTACGCCACCGGCGGCAACGGCGCGATCTATTACGGCCTCGGCGTCACCGAGCACAGCCAGGGCTCGACCGCGGTGATGGCCATCGCCAACCTCGCCATGCTGACCGGCAATATCGGCCGGCCGGGCGTCGGCGTGAACCCGCTGCGCGGCCAGAACAACGTGCAGGGCTCGTGCGACATGGGTTCGTTCCCGCACGAGCTGCCGGGCTACCGCCACGTCGCGGGCGATGCGGTGCGCGAGACCTACGAGGCGATGTGGGGCGTCAGGATCGACCGCGAGCCGGGCCTGCGCATCCCCAACATGCTCGACGCCGCCGTCGAGGGCTCGTTCAAGGCGCTCTACATCCAGGGCGAGGACATATTGCAGTCCGACCCCGACACCCGCCACGTTTCCGCCGGGCTGGCGGCGATGGAGTGCGTCGTCGTCCACGACCTGTTCCTGAACGAGACCGCGCGCTTCGCCCATGTCTTCCTGCCGGGCTCGACCTTCCTCGAGAAGGACGGCACCTTCACCAATGCCGAGCGGCGCATCAACCGCGTGCGCAAGGTGATGGAGCCGAAGGCGCGCTATGCCGACTGGCAGGCGACGCAGGAAATGGCCCGCGCCATGGGCCTCGACTGGAACTATGCCCATCCTTCCGAGATCATGGACGAGATCGCCGCGACGACGCCCACCTTCGCCGGCGTCACCTACGACCTCCTGGACCGCGAGGGCTCGGTGCAGTGGCCGTGCAACGAGAAGGCCCCGCTCGGCACGCCGGTCATGCATGTCGACGGCTTCGTGCGCGGCCGGGGCAAGTTCATCCGCACCGAATATGTCGCCACCGACGAGAAGACCGGCCCGCGCTTCCCGCTGCTGCTGACCACCGGGCGCATCCTGTCGCAATATAATG